>WTJX01000420.1 GCA_011524675.1 Cytophagales bacterium | reverse complement strand
TGTAGAAACAGAAGTAAAGAAGGAGGTACCAGTACAACCTGCTCCTGTGGCTAATGCAGTACCTGATACCATGCAGAAAGAGTTTAAGGTTATTAAACTTATTGATGCATACCGTACTAGAGGTCACTTGTTTACGAAAACAAATCCGGTACGTGATAGAAGAAAGTATAGCCCTGATTTATCTATCGAAAATTTTGGACTTACTCATTCAGATTTATCAATTTCTTTTGAAGCAGGAGAAATCTTAGGTATAGGTCCTGCTCCATTATCAGAAATAATAGATCATCTACAGCAGATCTACTGTGACTCTATCGGTGTTGAGTATATGTATATTCGTAAGCCAGAGGAAAGAGCTTGGATCCAAAATAAATTGAACCAAAACTCGAATCACGGTTCGTTTACTAACGAAGAAAAAAAGACGATTCTTAGTAAATTAAATGAAGCAGTTTCTTTTGAAGATTTTCTCCATAGAAAATATGTTGGTCAGAAACGTTTTTCTTTAGAAGGAGGAGAAGCTTTTATTCCTGCTTTAGATCACTTACTAGAAAAGGCTTCTGATTTAGGGGTGAAAGAATTTGTAATGGGAATGGCACACCGTGGGCGTTTAAGTACGCTTACGAATATCTTTGGTAAAAGTGCAAAAGATATCTTTAGTGAGTTTGATGGTAAGGATTACGAGGAAGATGTATTCGATGGAGATGTGAAATATCACATGGGATGGACAGGTGTTCGTAAGAGTAAAAATGGGAAGTGTATTAATATGAATATCGCTCCTAACCCATCTCACTTAGAAACTGTAGGAGCTGTTGTTGAGGGTATTGTAAGGGCTAAGCAAGATAGAGAGTATGCAAATGATACATCAGCTGTTTTACCGATTATTGTGCATGGAGATGCAGCGATAGCAGGGCAAGGAATTGCTTATGAAATCACACAAATGTCTCAGTTGGATGGATATAAAACAGCGGGTACAATTCATATTGTAATTAATAATCAGATTGGATTTACTACTAACTATTTAGATGCTCGTTCTTCAACTTATTGTACAGATGTAGCGAAAGTAACTTTAGCACCTGTACTACATGTAAATGCAGACGATGCAGAGGCGGTAGTGCATGCAGTGAATTTTGCTTTGGATTATCGTATGGAGTTCAAGCGTGATGTGTTTATTGATTTACTAGGATACCGTAAATATGGACATAACGAAGGTGATGAGCCAATGTTTACACAACCTAAGTTATATAAGGCTATTAAGAAACATAAGAACCCTAGAGATATTTATGCTGATAAGCTGTTAGCAGAAGGTGTAATTGATGGTAATTTCGTTTCTGTATTAGAGAAACAATATAAAGAAGTTCTTGAGGAAGAGTTAGAGATCTCAAGAAAAGAAGAGAAGACTGTTATCACACCTTTTATGGAAGGTGACTGGGAAGGTTTTACTAGAGTAGAAGAGGAGCGTATGATGGAAACTATCGATACGACTTTCTCTGAAGAGCAGCTTACTGAGATAGCAGAAGTGATCACAAAAGTACCTGATGGAAAGAAATTCTTTAGAAAGGCATCTAAGGTGATTGCTGATCGAAATAAGATGTATTTCGAGAATGATAAGCTTGACTGGGCAATGGGTGAGCTTTTAGCATATGGTTCTCTATTGAAGGAAGGTTATGATGTGCGTTTAAGTGGGCAAGATGTTGAAAGAGGTACTTTCTCTCATCGTCATGCGGTACTTAAGGTAGAAGAAAGTGAAGAGGAAGTTGAACTATTGAATAACCTTGATGCTGAGGGGAAATTCCATGTTTATAATTCATTCCTTTCAGAGTATGGTGTAGTAGGTTTTGATTATGGTTATGCTATGGCAAGTCCTAATACTTTGACTATATGGGAGGCACAGTTTGGAGATTTCAGTAATGGAGCTCAGATTATGATTGACCAATACATTTCAGCAGCTGAGGATAAGTGGAAAATGCAGAATGGTTTGGTGATGTTGTTACCTCATGGTTATGAAGGTCAAGGGGCAGAGCATTCATCGGCACGTATGGAGCGTTATTTACAGCTGTGTGCTAAGGATAATATGTTTGTTTGTGATGTAACTACTCCTGCAAATTTATTCCACTTGTTGCGTCGTCAGTTAAAGGCAGAATACCGTAAGCCACTTATTGTATTCTCTCCAAAGAGTTTACTAAGACGCCCTGATGTAGTGTCATCTAAATCAGAGTTGGCAAATGGAGCTTTCCAAATGTTAATTGATGATGCTGTGGCTCAACAGGAAAAAGTGAAAACAGTAGTATTGTGTACGGGTAAATTCTATTACGATCTTTTAGATGAAAGAGAGAAGCTGGGGCGTGAGGATGTAGCTTTAGTTCGTGTAGAACAGTTATTTCCATTACCAGTAGATTTAATAGATGAGGTGTTGGAGAAATATACTAATGCGGATGATATCGTATGGGCACAAGAGGAACCTAGGAATATGGGGGCGATGGCACATATGTTGATGCATTATGATAAAGCAACTACTTTCCGTTATGCTACTCGTAGGCCTTACGGAGCACCATCGGCAGGTAGTGCAACACGATCAAAGCGTCGTCATAAAGAAGTGATAGATTACGTATTTGATAAGACAAAAAATAATCAACGTTAAAAAATAAATAGAAACCCTTATTTAGGTAAATATATTATGGCTTTAGAAATGAAAGTCCCTTCGCCAGGGGAGTCAATCACAGAGGTTGAAATCGCGGAATGGTTAGTACAAGATGGAGACTACGTAGAAAAAGATCAAGCAATTGCAGAAGTAGATAGTGATAAAGCTACTTTAGAATTACCTGCTGAAGCGAGTGGTATTATTACACTTCAGGCAGAAGAAGGTGATGCTGTAGCGGTTGGTCAGGTTGTTTGTTTAATTGATACTACTGCAGCAAAACCAGCTGGAGGAACTAGTGCTCCTGCGCCTAAGCAAGAGCCGACTCTTGCACCTGCACAGGCAGCTCCAGTAGCTCCTGCTCCAACTTCTACTTATGCTACAGGTACTGCTTCGCCAGCAGCTAAGAAAGTTTTAGCAGAAAAAGGTATTGAGGCATCGGCAGTAAAAGGAACGGGTAAAGACGGTAGAATTACTAAAAATGATGCTGTACAGGCAGTTCCTTCTATGGGGACACCTACTTCTGGTGGGTCAAGAGGTACTGAGAGAAAGAAGCTTTCTATGTTGCGTAGAAAGGTGGCAGAGAGATTGGTTTCTGTTAAGAATGAAACGGCTATGTTAACTACGTTTAACGAAGTGAATATGCAGCCTATTTTTGATCTACGTAGCCAGTACAAAGAAGCTTTTAAAGCGAAGCACGGTGTAGGTTTAGGGTTTATGTCTTTCTTTACTTTAGCTTGTGTACGAGCTTTAAAGATGTATCCTGCTGTGAACGCAATGATTGATGGTAACTTCATGGTAGAGCATGATTTCCAAGATATCAGTATAGCAGTTTCTGGACCTAGAGGTTTAATGGTTCCTGTGATCCGTAATGCAGAGAACTTATCTTTCCGAGGGGTAGAGTCTGAAGTAAAGCGTTTAGCATTACGTGCACGTGATGGGCAAATCACTGTTGATGAAATGACAGGAGGAACATTTACAATTACAAATGGAGGTGTGTTTGGATCTATGTTGTCTACACCTATTATTAACCCTCCTCAATCGGCTATTTTAGGAATGCACAATATTGTTGAGCGTCCAATGGCAGTAAATGGTCAGGTGGTAATTCAACCAATTATGTATGTAGCTTTGTCTTACGATCACCGTATCATTGATGGAAAAGAGTCTGTAGGATTTTTAGTAGCAGTAAAAGAGGCTTTAGAAAATCCATTAGAGTTATTAATGGATAATAATGTGACTAAGGCTTTAGAGTTGTAGACAATACGATTTTATAAATACTTTATTAAGCTCCTATTGATATTTTCAATAGGAGCTTAATTTTTTGTCTTAATTAGGTGTTTCGTGATATGGGTTAGAGGTTTGGTGTTTAAAATCTTACTTGTAAAGAAATTGTTTCTTCTGTCTATTTGTTGATTTTACTTAAATTATGCCTTGTTTTACTGAAATTACATTTTTTCATCACTTTTTAATAAATCTACTTTTTATCTTCGTTTTCTTATTGGTTTGGCATAGTGTTTGTTTTATTTTTATTAGGTAAAACTCTAAAAAAATATACCTTTTTTAGGTTTAAGAATTAATGATTAGAGATTAGTTTCTTCTGATTGTTAAGTTAAGTTAAGTTAAGTTCTGAAAGCTCGATATTTTATATCGAGCTTTTTGTTTTAGTGTCGTCTGTGGTTTTATATCGAATTTAGGAATTATTACTGTAGTCCTAAAATTTAAGTTTTTAGGTTTCATTTTGTACTTTTAAACATTTTTTATTTGTTAGCTTTTTTTAGTTATATATGATTTTTATAGATACTCACACTCATTTAAATTCAGAAGCTTTTGATGTTGATCGTTCTTCTGTGATTGAAAACGCTATAGGAGAAGGTGTTTCTCGTTTCCTTATTCCTAGTATAGATAGTGCTTCTTATAAAGGTATGCTTGATTTAGAGTCGCAGTATCCTAATCATGTTTCCTTAATGATGGGGCTTCATCCTACACATGTAAATAACGATTATCAAGAGGAATTAGATTTTGTTAAGCAGAAACTTTCTGAACGACCTTTTATTGCAGTAGGTGAGATAGGTATTGATTTATATTGGGATAAGACTTATTTAAAAGAACAACAACAAGCATTTGATAAGCAAATTAGTTGGGCAAAAGAGTATAATTTACCAATAAATATTCATTGTAGAGCTGCCTTTGATGAGGTTTTTGAAATTTTGGAACAGCATAAGTCTAGTGATTTAAGAGGGGTATTCCATTGTTTTACGGGAGACCTTTCTCAGGCTAAAAGGGCTATTGACTGTGGAATGCATCTAGGGATAGGAGGTGTTGTTACTTTCAAAAATGGAAAGATTGATCGTTTTCTTAATGAGATTCCTCTAGAAAATATTGTTCTTGAAACGGATGCTCCTTATTTAGCTCCTGTTCCTTTTAGAGGAAAACGAAATGAGTCAGCACATTTGGTATTGGTTGCGGAGCGACTTTCAGAAATATATGGGGTGTCAGTCGAACATGTAGCTAATATAACTACAGATACTGTAAAAAAAATGTTTTTTTAACAACATAAGGATTGTAGATTTTTTAAAACAATGAAAAAAATATTACTTATATATACAGGGGGGACTATAGGCATGGTAAAAGATGAAAAAGGAGCTTTAGTTCCTTTTAAACTTGAAAATATTTTGTCGAAGATACCCGCATTGGAGAATTTTCCAATGCGTATTGATACAGTGAGTATTGATAAGCCAAAAGATTCAGCAAATTTTATGACTCAAGATTGGCAGTCTTTGGGACGGCTTATTAATGAGAGGTATCAAGAATATTTTTCTTTTGTGGTGCTTCATGGAACAGATACCATGGCGTACACAGCATCGGCAATAAGCTTTTTCTTTCAAAATTTAAAAAAGCCTATTGTTTTTACAGGTTCCCAATTACCCATAGATGATCTTCGCAGTGATGCTGTTAAAAATGTTATGGAAAGTTTAACTACAGCAATGTTATCAGAGGATGGTAAAGCGATCTTGTCAGAAGTTGTTATCTGTTTCGGAGGTAAAGTGCTTCGGGCTAATCGATCAACAAAAATTAGTAGCGAATCTTTTCAAGCATTTGATTCTCCTAATTACCCTGTTTTAATAAACTTTGGAGTAGGTCTAAATATTCGTAAAACTTCATTTTTCAAACCTAATCTAGAGGAGCAGACTATCTATAATGATTGTTTAATGCCTGGGGTGTTTATTGTTAGTTTACATCCTGGTTGGTCGCCTCAGTACTTAGAGTTTTTAATCGAAAATGATGATATTAAAGTTTTGTTGATGCAGACTTATGGAGCAGGTACTTTTATTTCTGAATCATGGTTTGTTGATTTGTTAAAGAGTGCAAAGCAGAAAGGGAAATATATTATTAATAAATCGCAATGTATGCATGGAGAGGTAAAAGAAGGACTTTATGCTGCGGGTGCTGATTTTGAGGATTTGGGAATGATTTCTGCTCAATCTATGACTTTGGAGGCTGTAGTTGCTAAATCGATGTGTTTGTTAGGGGTTAAAAATCAAAAAATTGACTTTGAAAAAGCTTTTAAAACTTCTTTTTCGGGAGAAACAGATTAAAAAAGCTTTTTCTATTTTAATTAACCGACAAATTTTCATTTATTTGTCACGAATTAAATTTTACTATTTATAGGCATAAAATAATTTGTTTAGTTTTCTATAAGATTATCTTTTGTCTGTTGATTTTTAATACAATAATTACTTAAATAAAGAAAAGAAGATTTAAAGTTTTTAACAAAATGAGAAAGTTATTTTCAATTTTAGCCATTGCAGGTACAGTAATGTTCGGAACATCGGTATTCGCAGAAAACGCAACTCCTAGTGAAGTAGCTGCACCAGCAGCAGTAGAACAGGTTCAAGAAAAAGCTCAAGAAGAAGGAGCTGTAGATAAAGTAGTAGTGAACGAGTCTTTTCATCAAGAGTTAAAAAAGCGTTTTATTGAAGGTGGTCCAGGTTTTATGGGGATTGTTCTTATCTGTTTAATATTAGGTTTGGCAATTGCTATTGAAAGAATTATATTTTTAAATTTATCAACAACAAACTCTAAAAAGTTGATAGGTAAAGTAGAAGGGGCGCTTGCAGAAGGAGGAGTTGAAAAAGCAAAAGAAGTTTGTAGAAACACTAAAGGGCCTATAGCATCAATTTATTATCAAGGTTTAGATAGAGCAGATGAAAGTTTAGAAGCTGCTGAGAAAGCTGTAGTTGCTTATGGAGGTGTGCAAATGGGACAATTAGAGAAAAATGTTTCTTGGTTATCTTTATTTA
>WTJX01000442.1 GCA_011524675.1 Cytophagales bacterium | reverse complement strand
TCGTGGTACTTTATACTTCGTACTATTCAGCAGTAATTTAGTTTTTGCTTTACTACATCATACGTATTTATGGACTGCTACTTACATTCCTGGAGCCATGAGCAAGTCTATTTCTTTTGAAGGAAGGAAGAAACGCTTACCCAATCCTTTTTTGGTCAAATGACCGTGGTAGCAATAGATGCCTTTGGATAGCCAAGGGGATGATTGAACCATATCGATAATGGTTTTATGCTCACACATTTTCAAGATAAAAGGAGCCAACAGATTGCTAAACGCTCTAGTGGCGGTTCTAGCAACACGCGACGGGATATTGGGTACGCAATAATGCTTTACACCATGGAGTTCGTGGATGGGGTGCTTGTGCGATGTCAGTTGAGATGTTTCAAAACAACCGCCTTCGCTAATGTTTGCATCTATGACGACTGCGCCGTGCTTCATATTGATGACCATTTCTTCATTGACGACGCAGTAACCAACTCCCTCTTCGTCAGAGCGCAAGGCACAGACTACCACATCGGCAGACTCAAGCTCATTGGCAAGAATAGTAGGCTCTATGATAGAAGTATATATTTCACCACCCAAAATATTTTTTAGCCTTCTTAGTTTATAGTGGTGCCTATCAAAAACTTTTATGGCAGTACCTAATCCTCTAGCGGCCCTAATCACATACTCTGCAACTGTTCCAGCACCTAGTACTACCATATTGGTAGGCGGTGTGCCTGTGATGCCTCCCAAGATGATTCCCATACCATCGTTAAGGTTGCTCAGATGCTCGGCAGCGATAGACATGATGCAACAGCCAGCTATTTCACTCATAGACCGCACAATAGGCATATTGCCCGTTTTATCTTCCATAAGCTCAAAACCAAAGGCAATGATTTGTTTTTTATTCAAGGCATGGATGTGAGCCTCAGTGAGTTTTGGCAGCTGCAAAGCAGAAATGAGGCAAGATTGTTTGGGCATATAGCCTATCTCTTCTACTGATGGAGGATCAATTTTTACGACTACCTCATTTTGATATACTTCACGAGTACTATAGCAAATCTGCGCTCCTGCTTCGCTATACTGTCTATCGGTGTAGTTTGCATCCAGTCCAGCACCAGACTCAAGGATCACCTCACAACCGTTGTTAACCAGCAATGCCACAGCATTAGGTGTAAAAGCTGTTCTTTTTTCGTTCGGATCTTTCTCTTTGGGAACGCCAATTTTATATGACTTTTTATCTTCTTTTAACTTCAAAGGTGCTTCTTGAGTATAGTGCTGGTGCTCCTTTGCCAAAGATGTAAAACTAGAAATTTGTCCTCCAGTCATAACGATGTAGTCTTAATTTAAAAAAATGTAATGTAAATCATCTAAGTAGTCATCTAAAAATCTATAAATTTCAGACTTCATAATTTTCAAGCTCCATAGTACGGGCATGAGTGGTACTGTCTATTCCAATACTGATACGTGTAAGCAATCCGTCCAACAAGGGATCTATTTTTTCTGCCCACTCGATGAAGCAATAACAACCACTATCCAAATAATCATACAAACCTATATCTAGTGCCTCTTCTGGTTTCTCAAGACGATAAAAGTCAAAATGATATACAGGTACTTGGTCTTCGGTTCTATATTCGTTTACAAGAGAAAAAGTAGGACTACTCACCTCATCCACTACCTTCAGCTCTTTGCATAGCTGTTTGATTAGGCTAGTTTTTCCTACCCCCATTTGGCCATCAAACCTCCATATACGAGAAGTGCCAGCATAGGTTACCAATGCCTTTGCCACCTTTGGTAGTTCGTCCAATGTATAACTATCTATCTTCAAATGATTTTTTTCTAAAAATAGGCTTTTTGTCATTACTCAGCAAATAAATAGGTTAAGCGTTTTTAGGTTGAACATTATTATTTAGTAATGCAAAAAATCAATCACATTTTTAGCTAAGTATTGAGAGACATTCCTTTGTATCACCTACTTCCTTTAATTCTACTTTACGATGATAGGTATTATCACCAAAACCTGACAGGTTTGCGTTAAAAAAACAGCCAGACAGTATGAGTAAGAGTCTATTTAAAGCATAAACACCTGTCAGGTTTTCCCCCTGTTGAGAAAGCCACTAAGTA
>WTJX01000504.1 GCA_011524675.1 Cytophagales bacterium | reverse complement strand
TGATTGGCTACAAAATAAGATTTTTCGCTTCAAACATAAAAGTTTAAATCACTTCTTGATCTGAACTAAAATCACTCTTTTTTTAACCCACAATTATTTTTATCCGACTACTTTCAATTTTGAAAATCATTATTTACGCCATATAAAATGCGGTTTTAAAACACTAAAAAACCTTGATCTAAAAAAAGACCAAGGTTGTAAGTATCTGTTCGGTAAACCACATATTATGTATTAGCTTTTCTCAATTGTTCACTAAATATGATGTGTGGCTAGGGCTTTTAGCATTTGGTTATGCGATTACCTCAAATCATTAAATTCTACACCAGCTGGAAAATTACTCGGCACGCACATAAATTGTTTATCTGTAACCGCTACGTTTGGGGTGAAAGACTTGACATCGACGGCATACTTATTGCCCGTTCTCTCATGTATTTCCCATTTTTTAATCATACCATCAGATTTTTTGATATAAATCTTAATCTTAACAACGGCCTCTGTGTCTCTTTTATCTGGAATCAGCTCAACAAGGTGTGTAGTAGGGTCTTCGCTAGTCCCCATGATATAACGAAACCCTTCTTTATACATTTCTGCCACCTTGTTAGGTGTCATGATACCGTCTTCACTCTCATCAAATTCATATAGCATTACCTCTTCATCCTCTTCGTTGTAATTACACATGTTTTCACCATCACAGATAACTTCGATACCACTATTTGTTGTCAAATGAAACTTATTATTACCACTGACGGTAACCGTACCTTGATAAGACTCATCTAAGCCCGTAGGTCCCTTCATTTTATATACAAAAACCGATTTGAATGTCTTGTAAGACTTTAGCTTATTGCTTAATTTGTCTAAGTGTTGTTTTGCACTAGGGTCATACTGCGCATTCGTCAGTAAACTGAAAGAGAGTAACAAAATACTTAAAATTGACTTCATTTTTATTTCTACTTAAAAAGTTAAATTAGAGGCTCTTCAATAATTGTTCCAAACTATGCTCGTCTTTGACTAAAACCGATCTAGCTTTACTCCCCTCAAAAGGGCCAACAATACCTGCTGCTTCGAGTTGGTCTATGAGTCTCCCCGCTCTGTTGTAACCTAGCTTGAGTTTTCTTTGTACCAAAGAAGTACTTCCTTGCTGATGGGAAACTACTATTCTTGCAGCATCATTGAAAAGAGCGTCTTTGTTTGAGAGATCTTCTTTCTTAGAGTCAGCAGACTTTTCGTCCACACACTCAGGCAAATACATTGGCTCTCCATATCCCTTTTGATTTTGAATATAGTCGCATATATCATCTACTTCAGGGGTATCCATGAAAGCACATTGTACACGTATCGCATCTGCTCCTTGAGAAAACAACATATCTCCCTGCCCAATGAGTTGGTTTGCACCACCAGCATCTAGTATCGTGCGAGAGTCAATTTTTGAGGTAACCTTAAATGATAGTCTTGCAGGAAAGTTTGCTTTGATAAGTCCAGTGATAACATTAACCGATGGTCTTTGCGTGGCTACAATGAGGTGAATACCTATTGCCCTTGCCAACTGTGCCAATCTAGCTATGGGTGTTTCTACTTCTTTGCCTGCCGTCATCATCAAGTCCGCCAATTCGTCTATGATAAGCACAATATAAGGTAAAAAACGATGCCCCTTTTCTGGATTTAACTTTCGCTCAATAAACTTTTTGTTATACTCTCTTATGTTCCTACAATAAGCATCTTTGAGCAAATCATAACGCATATCCATCTCTAGACAGAGAGAATTCAATGTATGTATCGCTTTTTTAGTATCTGTAATGATAGCCTCATCATCATTTGGCAATTTTGCCAAAAAGTGATTTTCGAGTTTGTTGTAAAGCGATAGTTCTACCTTTTTAGGGTCTATCAGCACGAGTTTTAGTTGTGAGGGATGTTTTTTATAGAGTAATGAACCTAATATTACATTTATCCCTACCGACTTACCTTGTCCTGTAGCTCCCGCCATAAGTATATGTGGCATTTTTGCCAAATCGACAATAAAGGTTTCATTGGAAATGGTTTTTCCCAAACAGACAGGAAGTTGCATATCTGTATTTTGGAAACGTTCCGAAGCAATTACCGAGCGCATTGAC
>WTJX01000594.1 GCA_011524675.1 Cytophagales bacterium | reverse complement strand
GCTTTGTATGCGATAACACCATCATCTATCAATTTTTCCCAGTCGTCATTGGTCTGAGCATAAATACCATAAGAACAAAAAATGAGTAAAAGACTTATGATCGAAGAACGTTTTAACATATTTTTAAACTATTTTTCTATGAATCTTTAGTTGCTAGGTGTGCTTTTAAAAAAGTATAATAAACAAAAGTCCGCCTACTTATTAAGGTACGAAGTAAAAAAAATCCTTCTAAAGTATCAAAGCCCTAAAAATTAGCTCGGTACTTTTTACTTCATATTATATTCGACGGCAATTAAGTTTTTGCTTTACTATCGACTACATACCATTAAATAGACAGGCAAAAATAATTGTGGTTTAAAAAACGAGTAATTTTAATTCAGATCAAAGCAGAAAGCAAAGCTTTAGCAAACTAAAAGGCTTATTTCTGGGAATGAAGTAGTTTTAACTTTTAACGATTGGCTATAAAATAAGATTTTTTGCTTCAAACATAAAAGTTTAAATCACTTCAATGAAATGAATTAAAATAGCCTTTTTTATCATAAGTATTTTTGGACGACTATTTAAAGCTGATAAAACAAATATAAATAAAGTATAATCACCTGTCTAACATCTTATTTAAAAAAATAACAGAACTTTTGATTTGACGACAAATATCAATACTTAGAATGTAGAAGGGCTTTAAATTCAGTGAACATAGTCGTGTTGTCCATGCCGTCGGTAAATACTTCAAACAATGCAGTACCTTTTTCAGCCAAGAAAAGCTGAATTTTTTCCTTTAGCTCTCGCTCAGCGTATGCGCTATAATAAGCCAAGCCATGATCTATCGCTGTCATCTTAGCAGAAAGGTTTTGTTTAGTTACAAAAAACTCTTCGCACTCTTTTCTGACTTTAGGTCCTTGAATCATACGAAATATCCCACCACCGTGATTGTTCAATACAACTATCTTTAAGTTTGGAGGAAGATAATTGTTCCATAAGGCATTTCTATCATAAAAAAAGGATAAATCACCCAAGATTGCCATATGAAGGCGTGTAGGGTCTGCAAGACTAGCCCCTATAGCAGTACTCAAACTCCCATCAATCCCACTCGTTCCTCTATTGGCTTGAATCTCCATTTTTGGAGGATGCAAGAAATTGACATACCGTATAGGCATACTATTAGCCACATGCAGCACTATGTTTGCTGGAAGACATGACAAAACATACTGTATTGCCTTAAACTCAGAAAAACCTTTGACAACAGCCAAAAGTGATAATTCTTTTTGTGTAATCTTATCGTATGTATTCCATTGAGCAACATATTCCTTTTGATCTGGCAGTTTGATTGTCTCAAAAAAATGTGCTGGATTCACATCTACCACATCACTCAAAACTTGAAAGGTATCGCTCAATTGATCCAAAGCCCCTATATGAATATGCCTCTTAGGTTTGTGCTTTCTCAAAAACAGTTTTGTATTCTTAGAAACGACTGATAAACCAAAAGTAATAAGCAAATCGGGTTGAAGTTGTGCTGCTTTATCCGATGTCAAACAACCCAAAAATAAATCGTGATGTAGTACGGCAGTATCGCATGTAACATTCGCAATCGTATCGCAAAGGATAGGTATATGTACAGTTTGTAATAGCTTGTTGAGCCCTTCATTATTTTTTTGCTGCCCCACCACAATGAGTGTTTTAGCCGAAGCATCCACTACAGACTGTATTGCCAAAGGGTGAGAAATACTTTTTTCTGTTTCAGTGGCAAAGATACACTTAGGCTCACTATAGCTTATTTCTTCATTTTCTTTGGGATAGAAAGGCTCACGAAAAGGAGCATTGATGTGTACAGGTCCTTTCGATGAACATTGAGCAAGCAAAAGTGCCTCAGACACAATACGCTCTATGTGCCACATGCTATCTTGCTGCATATGGTCTGTAGGTAGTGTCCAACTTTTTTTGATATGATTGGCATACACATGATGCTGTCGTATCGCTTGCCCATCTTGCTGATCTATCCACTCGGCAGGTCTATCGGCAGTAATCACAAGCAAAGGAATAGCTTGATAGTAGGCTTCCGCAATGGCAGGATAGTAGTTTAGGCTGGCTGTTCCAGAAGTACAGACCAATACTACTGGTTTATCTTTTTCCAATGCCATCCCTAGCGCTATGTATGCCGCTGAACGTTCATCGGTAATGCTTTTGCACTGCATAGAAGGATGGTTTACAAAAGCAAAAGTCAAAGGGGCACAGCGCGAACCAGGGGACAATACCACATCCTCAACGCCATGTCTTGCACATATTTCAGCTATGTTATAAATCGCTTGCATCAATTTTTATTTCAGTACCTTGCTCATCGTTTGCAACTTTATCTGCGTTTCTTGCCATTCTTTTTCTGGCTCAGAGTCCGCTGTGATGCCTACCCCAGCAAATAAAGTAGCAGAAGCATGATTGATTTTTGCGCAACGCAAGTTCACTGCTAGATGTGTATTACCTTCTATATTTACAGGTCCCAAAAACCCACTATACAATGCACGATCAAAAGCTTCATATCGTTTTATAAAGTCCAGCGCCTCGGGTTTGGGCATCCCACAAACCGCAGAGGTAGGATGCAACAACTCTAGCATCACATTACCCAACTCAGCAAAATTTGTTTCTTTCATATCAATAAAGAAATCAGTACATAGATGAAACAAATTGCCCGCCTGTATCGTCCTTGGGCCTACATCTTCATACTCTCTTAAGCGTATTTTTTTGAGACAATCAATGATATAGCGTGTAACCAATGCTTGTTCCTCAATTTCTTTTTGCGTCCATACAGCATACTTAGGCCCTTTGCTGTTGGCTAGCTGTGTCCCTGCCAGTGACACCGTTTTAAAGTATCTTTTTTCGCGAATGCTCAATAATACCTCTGGCGTAGCCCCTATCCAATGCCCCAATGATGGGCAGCTTACATATGAAATAAATGCCAACGGATATTGCTCACTCATTTTGTAGAGCGTTTTTATCATACTAAACTCACCAGTGAGCAACACCTCTTCCCTACGGGCAATGACTACTTTTTTGAAGTATCCCTCTTTGATCTGCTGCACAGCATCGGCAACATTTTGGATGAAACCTTCTTTAGGAATGAATGATGATATTTTTTGTGTTTCTTCTGTAAGATATTCAGCTTCGGCATTGCGCAACAAATCCTCTAACTTCTTTTTGTTTTCATTGCTTCCTATCACCTCCACCCCTGTATTCGTTTCATGGACTATGATATCTGCTGGGATGAAGTGAGCATCTCGCTGTTCACTCAAAAAATGACCAACAGCAAAACCGATGTCTTGTGTAATATCTAAGGTGCTTTTTTTACTTTCATTGAAAGAAAGTACAGCTGAAAATTTTGTTTGGTGGGGATAGCGCCAAAGCGCTAAAGAAAAACGATGAACTTTGGATAAAAGTATAAGTCGATCAAAGTAGCTCTCAGCAACTTCAACTATAGGTGTCTCTATGTGTAGTTGTTTGTTCAGAAAATTAGGTTGTTTATTTTTTATCAAGTACTGCTACGGTGAGCCTGCTCATACATACCAACTCTTCGTCCTCGGTAGTGACTTTTATATTCCAAATATGCGTTTTTCCACCAATATGTACCGACTCTGCTTTGGCATAAACAAAACCCTCAGTAAGGCTTTTGATGTGATTGGCATTGATAGACAAACCCACACAATATTGCTTGGTATTGTCCACGCAAAGGTTAGAAGCTAGACTACCCACAGACTCTGCCAATACAACAGACGCTCCTCCATGTAACAAGCCCAAAGGCTGTCTTGTTCGCTCATTCACAGGCATTTTTGCACACAAATAATCCTCTCCAATCTCTGTATATTCTATCCCAATAAAAGCACACATATTGCTATTGTATTTGGTATTGAGAATCTCTAACGTAACGTCTTGACGAATCATAGAAGTAATCTAAACTTTTTAGTTGAAGCGAAAAATATAGTCGTTGCCATGAAATGAATAATAGAAAGTTTTATAAAACCATCTTTTGCACTTATTCAGCTTTATACAACATTTTAACATCCTCATTTACAATCGGTAAACTGCGGTTTTAAAATTTTGAAAGCCTCCACTAAGTACAAAACCTCAGTGATGCAAAGCCTTCTAATAAACAAAAAGCAGGTGAAAAAGCTTATATTGTAGTTAATCATAACAAGCCTAACGGTAAAGTTAGTCAAAATAGTCAATTTCATTTATTATTTATACAAATTTCACACATATTTGTGAAGTACGTATTTTTGAACGACTACTTAAGATGTTAATAAAGGTGGCTATAAGGTTGAACTTACATGTCGAATGTCAAAGGTCTAATGTCAAATGTGGCGTTAGCATGACCGTTCAAAGAGATGATTATCAACTTGAACACCTAAAAACTCGAACACATTTTAAAATGTTGAAAGCCTTGACTAAGTACAAAACCTTAGTTATGCAAAGCCTTCTAATATACTGAATAATAAACAGTTGGTACACCTATCTAGCGACTAGATACTAACTACTAGATACTTTATACATATGAAAAAAATATACCTTATTCGCCACGGACAGACAGAGTACAACAAAAACCATATTGTGCAAGGTGGTACGATAGACTCTTCGCTCAACCAAACAGGTAGGCTACAAGGACAAGCCTTCTACGATTATTATAAAAACATTCCCTTTGACATCGTTTATACTTCTGCATTGGTAAGAACCCATGAGACAGTACAGCCATTTTTAGATTTGGGAATCCTGCATAAGCCTTTACCTGCCCTCAATGAGTTAAGCTTTGGTATCTACGATGGTCAAAAAGTCATAGGCGACCAGTCCAACCAGTTTAGCCAAATCATCAAACAATGGGACCAAGGAGCCACACATCTAAAGCACGAAGGAGGACAAAGCCCAGAGGATGTGGCCAAACAACAACAAGCATTCATTTCACAAGTAAAAGAAGACGACTTTGAGACGGCTTTGGTATGTATGCACGGTAGAGCCATGCGTATATTGCTATCACAGTTACTCAACCAATCTTTGGCAGAGATGCACAATTTTAAGCATCACAATACCTGTCTTTATTTGCTCACCTTCGATGGTAATGCCTTTAGCCTAGAAAAACAAAATGATCTCCAGCATTTGGAAGCATTCAAAAGCGAAGAACAATTGATCTTTTCTTAAATGATACCACTTTCGTGGAATGAGATCCAGCTTTTTTGAGTACTAAGTCGTTAGTACAAAGTTGATTAACCATCAATCGCCCAATTGATAAATTGGGCCCATTCATTTTTTAACTTCTTAATTTTTTCATTATCTGAATAACGCCACACACAAGTAAGTTACATAAACTCCTCTTTAATCTTTGATCTCTAATCTTTAATCTTTCTTGCCACTTTCGTGGAATAAAATCTAGCCCTTTAGAGTATCTAGTAGTGAGTATCTGGTATCTAGTATTAACGAGTCCATAGTCGGTGGTCAATAGTCTATTAGCTTATAGTACTTAGCTTTTTTGTTTGACTTTTGCTATTTGTCATTTGTTATTTCACTTTTCACCTTCAACTCTTTCAATCGTAAATTAAAATCCTTCATTTTTTCATTATTTTAATTTCTTCATTCTATTAAAGCCACTTTCGTGGAATAAAATCTAGCCTTGAACGTCAGTATGTGCTTATGTCTTTAAGTCTGTATGTCAATAGTCCATGATCTATAGTTTATGAGTTTTTCGCTCTTTATTAATCACTAATCGTTAACTACTCGTCTTGTATCTTTTATCTCAAAATCTCAGTGTCTCACAAGCTAAAAAAAAGCCTCTAACTTTAATAGCTAAAGGCTTTTGTTTATTTAAAGTAACCTATTTACAATGACAAGAACTTTTACAAAAAACGGACAGGTTTGCGTTAAAAAAAGAGTCAAATAGTATGAATATAATCTACATTTAAAGCATTAATATCAATCCGTTTTTTAAAAAAAAAAACTGTAGAGCAGAATGGTTAAAAATTAATCAATTTTATAACCATTCTCTCTTAAAAAATCAGCTAAATTATTGATTAAATTTTGTTTTTCCTCTTTTAATAAATCATTATTAACCATATCAAGAAATAAATTTAAATTGTCATGATAATTCTCGTCATCCTCATTAGAAACAATATCATCATAAGTACTTTTTAAATTATAGAAATATCCATCAGTATCTTCAAAATCAAAAATAAAGCATAATAAAGCCAATGCAGTGAACCCATAATCATCGTGTTCAACTTGTGAAAATAAATTGAATATGTTTTCTTGATCTTTTCCAATAAAGTTAGAAAATAAAACCGTATCTAATTTCACCTTACTATGTGAATTTATATTGCCATTATCAATAAAAAACTTTGTTCTATTGGTTTTATCAGTTAAGTCCAAAGCCTCTTGATCTACAAACTCATAAGAGAAAGGAATGTAGCTTCCGCTATTTGGCACGTCATCATAAAAACTCATATAATAAAAAACTACGCTATCGCTTATCCCTAACTTAGTTTGAGCTTTCACTGTAAAGCACCATACACACATCAATAAAATAATGTTCCCTTTCATATTTTTCATAATATTGTTTTTAATATTTTTCATAATCTTATTTTTATTTATTTTTTTTACATTCTAAGTATTTTTTTAAAGCTTCTTCCATAATCCTCTTTTGCTGATTGTAATCATTTTGCAGTAATTCCTGTTTTAGCCGAGCATCACGAATTTCCTTCATAGTTTTATTTCTACACTCAACTACTTTACTAATTGAACCACCTTGTATATTTGTCATTTGCCAATCGCAATCTTTATACTGTTCAACTAATTCTTTTATTTGTTCCACTGCCCATTTAAGCTTAATACGAATCGCTTCTAATTTATGAAATTCTTCCCATGCAGCATTGTTTAATTGCTTACATTTTTCCTCATCACAATCCTCACTACTCGCCATCCTTGCGTTCGTAC
>WTJX01000270.1 GCA_011524675.1 Cytophagales bacterium | reverse complement strand
TAGCGGTAGTAAACCAAAGAATATCTCTTTTTTTGTCATAAGCAATATCGCTTGCAATAATTGTTTCGTCAAAGTCTAGCACTTCTTCTTTCTCGGCATCCCATATGTATAGACCTTTTCTTGTCGCTATCAAATAAAGCCCCTTTACTTTTTTGATCCTAATGACTTTTTCTCCCTTTAAAAGTATGCGTAGCTGATGTGTTTTTGTACTGTATTGATAAAGCCCATGCAGTCCCCCAACAAGTACATCATTATTATCTAAGAGACAGGTAGTTTTAGGGTTAACAATTTCATGCTTCTTTATAAGTTCAAAGGTGCTATCATTTACTAATTTATATTCAGAAATATTTTCCCAAGTTCCTATAAGGTAATGTCCATTTGGCAGTTCTAAAATGCTAGAAAAGGCTTGTCCCTCATTTGTAGCAATACGATGAATACTCTGCTTTTTCAAATCAATATACTGTAAGCCTGCAGCATTCGTCCCTAACCATATCCTGTCATGAGTATCACAATATAGTCGGCGAATAATGTCGTCCCCTGCTATGGTATAGTCTTTACTTTTATTGCCGTATCTACGAAAGATTTTTTCTTTTTTGTCAAATACATTAACACCACCGCCCCAAGTAGCTATCCATATATTCCCTTGAGTATCTTCGTCAATTTGGCTAATGTCATTATTGCTTAGTGAGTAACTGTCTCCATACTGATGGTAATAATTTTGAAAGCTATAGCCATCATAGTAAGACAAGCCATTACGTGTCCCGAGCCATAAGAACCCTTCTGAATCTTGAAAAATATGGTTTACTTGATTGAATGCCAAGCCTTCATCAGCAGTATAATAAGTCTCTTCATAGTCATCTTGCGCTACTGCCCACAACCTTCCTAAAGAAAACAGAAAAAATAATAACCCAAAAACACTTTTCACAGAAACCATAATCAAAATATGAATACCACAAAACTATTTCAAAAATAATAAATCCTTTATTAAATATATGTAAGCATTCAGCAAAGTACGTCTTGAGTCACATGAGCTTTTGACTTTTAGGCATTTGCTGTCAACTTTAGTAAAGTCAAAACAAAGTAAGACAGACAAAAATACTTGTATGCCATTCATTTTTAATAGCTCTAATCGTAAAATAAGGTTGTAAAATTATGCGTTCACACATTTTTGCACAATATAACGGCATTACACAGCAAAAAAAAGCTAATTTTCAGCATAATAAAAATAAGATGAAAAAGTAGAAATAATCCAATACTCAAATAAAAAAAACAAAATGAAAAAAATTTTACTACTCCTTTTACTAAGTAAGAGCATGATATATGTACATGCACAGCTTAGTACAAGACACTATTTACCTCCAGTTTATGCCAATAGCGAACTTGCTACATCCAATGTAGGAACTTCAAGCTTATATTTATCTACTCCCGTTGACTCAGTATTTACCGTCTCAGTCTATATTGGCACAAGTAAAACACCTTTCAAACAAATCGATATTTCAGCCAAAACACCTAAAGGCATCCTTTTGGGAAAGAAAAGAGAAAAAAGTCCAAACCTAGTTACAGACGAAAACTTATTAAACAAAAAGCTAGAAAAGTATGGTTATCGTCTAGAGGCAGACATCCCTTTTTTTGCTAGTATCCGTTGCCAAGCAGGTGCGCAAGGCATTGCCATTTCATCCAAAGGACAGTCAGCCTTGGGTACAGACTTTAGAGTAGGACATATGTTTATCAGCTCTACAAAAAAACCTTTGAAAGAAGGTGAAGGGCTAGGCCTGGAAGACAGAAGTCACTTTGTTTCAATCATGGCTACAGAAAACAATACCAGCATCACACTTTCTAACATTAAAAAAGGGGTCATCTACAGAGGATTGCCAACAACAGGGAAAAGCGAAAAAGCAAAAACTACTAGTGAACACAGCATTATACTGAACAAATTTGAAGTATATATCATGGCCAACATATTCTCAGACTTTCACTTTGGCGATGAAAACAATAGTTTTGGTACAAGCATTACTTCTAGCAAACCTATAGCAGTCAATATAGGTAGTGTATTGGCAAACTCACCTGCAGGCAGAGGAAATGACAATGGCGCAGACCAAATCGTACCTGTAGATAAACTAGGAAAAGAATATGTCCTCCTCAGAGGACAAGGCACAGACCCGCTAGAAAGACCCGTTATCGTTGCCACTAAAAACGGGACTAGGATCAAACTCAACGGAGAAGACGTCTCTCAAATACTCAATAATGGGGACTACTTTACTACAAATGGAGACTACAATGAACATGGCAACCTACACATCTCTGCCAATGAAGCCATCTACGTCTATCAGACCATGGCAGGGGCAAAAGCACCTCCTACATGTGGCTTGAACTTTATCCCTCCATTAAATGAATGTTCAAAAGCCAATGAGATCAGCATTCCTTACATTCATGCCCTTAGAGGCAGCGCTACTATCAACGTTGTTACCAAAGAACATACAGAAGTAGAAATCTTCGATGAAGAAACAGGGAAAACATTAGAGACCTTATACAACTCAAAGTCTAACGTATATCCCTACACCAGAGGGGGCTGGGTTACACTCCAATACACCGCCCCAGAAAATGTAAATCATCTAAAAGTCATTTCCGATGATGCCATCACCGTAGCCATGACCAATAACTACCAAGCCTATGGTGCTGCTAGCTACTACAGTGGTTTTACAGCTCCGCCAGTCATAGAGCCACATGGTGGCAATATAGCGTTCTACAAAAACAAACAACTAACACTAGGTATCAAAGGCAACAAAAGCTACAGTAGCTTTGAATGGTACTATGAAGGTAAACTCTTGAAAAAAGGAAGGGCAAAATCCATCATCATTGACAAAACAGGTAGCTATTATGTAGTAGGCATCGACAACATTTGTGGACAAAGAGTACAATCTCCAAGCTATACACTAACACCGATCCAAGAAATAGTAGAAATAGAAGAAGTGTATGCCGAAAAACCACATAATGAGATAGAAAAGGCAATCTTAGAAGATGAACTAGACCCTACTGTATTGGTCAACCTCAACTACAAATACAATAGTCCAGAGCTAACAGAAACATCCATCGCACCTTTGGACGATATCATAGCAACATTACAAAAGCACAAAAATGTACGTATTCAGATCAGAGCACATACAGATTGTAAAGGAAAAGAAGAATACAACCTTAAACTATCGCAAAGCAGGGCCGATTTTGTAAAGACCTATATGGTAGCAAAAGGAATCTCTACCGATAGGCTAGAAGCCGTAGGCTTAGGAGAAACAGAACCTCTACCACTCACAAACTGTAGCTGTGAAGAAAATAGCTGTAGTGAAACAGCGCTAGCCTTGAATAGAAGATCAGAATTTAGGATAATAAAATAGTTTTTTTTGCCTTTCGGCGAATAAAATCATGGCTCATACAACATAAAGTAGCAAGAATGTTTTTCTATTTACACTATTTTGATTTCCTTTAAGGTTTACAAAAAGTGTACAAAAACATATTCATTTCATAGAGATGATTAATTCTACTTTACGATCATAAAACTTTTGATTTCGTAAAGTAGAATTACAGAAGGCTTTACAAAGCCTTCTTAAAAAAGATATAAAATTGATGAGCGACAAGGTAGAACAACGAATCAAAGAGTTATCAGATTTACTCCATCATTATAATCATGAATACTATCAAAACCACAACTCTGTAGTCCCCGACATCACATTTGATAAGCTATTAAGTGAGCTTATCAGCTTAGAAGAACAACACCCCCAATTCAAACACCCCGACTCTCCCACACAACGTGTAGGAGGCACCATCACAAAGGAGTTCCCTACGGTAAGCCATAAAACCCCTATGCTCAGTTTGTCAAACACCTACTCATGGGAAGACTTAGACGACTTTGACAAGCGTATCCAAAAAGGACTCGAAACAACGGATTACGAATACATCTGCGAATTAAAATATGACGGTGTTGCCCTTAGCCTAAGTTATGAAAACGGTATATTAAACGTTGCCGCAACTAGAGGTGATGGAAAGCAAGGAGATGACATCACACACAATGTAAAAACCATTCAGAGTATTCCTCTCTCCATACCCGAAGATATACCTTTCTTTGAAGCAAGAGGAGAAGCTTTTTTGCCACGCAAAGAGTTTGAGCGAATAAACCAGGAAAAAGAAAAAGCAGGAGAAGAAAAACTGGCAAACCCAAGAAACACCGCTTCTGGCACACTCAAAATGCAAGACTCATCGGTAGTAGCCCAGAGAAAACTAGACTGTTATATCTATAGTCTCAACTTAGGAGGCATAGCGACCCACGAAGATGCCTTGGAACAATTAAAAAAATGGAAATTTAATGTTCCAGACAGCTATCAAAAATGCAAAACGATAGAAGAAGTAAAAAAATACATACAAGACTGGGATACTAAGCGCCATAGCCTCCCCTTAGACACGGACGGAGTCGTTATAAAGATCAATAACATCTCACAACAAGAGCAACTAGGCTATACATCCAAATCACCACGTTGGGCAATAGCCTATAAGTATGCTTCCGAATCTGCTGCCACAGAACTCTTAGAAGTAAGCTATCAAGTGGGGCGTACAGGATCAATCACACCAGTAGCACAACTAGCCCCTGTACAATTGGCAGGAACTACAGTACAAAGAGCTTCTTTGCACAATGCCAACGAAATTGATCGTCTTGATCTGCATGTAGGAGATACTGTATTTGTAGAAAAAGGCGGTGAAATCATCCCAAAAATCACTGGGGTTGACCATTCTGCGAGAAATGAACAAGCACAAAAAATTGATTTTATAACACATTGCCCAGAGTGCGGCACTGCCTTAGTTCGCAAAGAAGGAGAAGCAAACCATTACTGCCCCAATACACTTGGCTGTAAACCTCAAATCTTAGGTAGAATGGAACACTATATTCATCGTAAAGCCATGAATATTGATAGTCTAGGACCTGAAACTTTGGAACAACTATTTGACAACGGTCTTATCAAAAATCCAGCAGATTTATACCGTCTTCAGTTCGATCAATTAATCAACCTAGAGCGTTTTGGAGAGACCTCTGCCAATAACCTTATACAAGGTATGAAAAACTCTACCCAAATCGCTTTCCCGAAAGTGCTTTTTGCCTTAGGTATTCGCTACGTAGGTGCTACCGTAGCCGAAAAGCTAGTAGAGCATTTCAAAACCATAGAAAAACTAAGCGAAGCTACGCTAGAAGAATTGGTCGCTGTACATGAAATAGGCGAACGCATCGCCGAAAGCGTCATAGATTACTTCTCTAAAGCAGAAAACAAAGAGCTTATAGCCCATCTAAAAGAACAAGGAGTACAATTAGCTATAGAAGAATCTGAAAATAAACAAGTCTCCAATAGCTTGACTGGAAAAACATTCGTAATTTCGGGCGTTTTTACTCTTTATAGCAGAACAGAACTACAAAACCTCATCAAAAATCATGGAGGAAAGGTCGTTAGTTCCATCTCTGCCAAACTAGACTTCTTGGTAGCAGGGGATAAAATGGGACCTTCAAAATTGGAAAAAGCGACCAAACTAGGAGTAAAAATGATTAATGAACAAGAATTTGCAGAAATGATACAAACAATATAAGTATTAACAATATTCGTTTTCATCATTCTCACTATTAGAAAGTATATACAAAATGACAGCATTTACCGGTGTAGGTGTAGCCCTAGTTACACCTTTTAAAACAGACTTTTCCGTTGACTACGATCATTTAGAAAAGATCATCCACCATATCTCAGAAGGTGGCGTAGATTATATCGTTGCCAATGGTACTACTGGTGAAGCCTCCACGCTAACTAATCAAGAAAAAAAAGACGTACTTTCTTTTATTGCTACGCACAATCCAAAAAAGCTCCCTATCCTTTACGGTATAGGTGCAAACAATACACAACATGTGCTTGACTGTATAGACGAAACTAATACCTCACAGATAGACGGCATCTTGTCTGTATGTCCTTACTACAACAAACCTACACAAGAAGGTATCTATCAACATTTCAAACACATCGCTGCACATACTGACCTCCCCCTTATGCTCTATAGTGTGCAAGGTAGATCTGTAGTAAATATCTCTGCTGAAACCACCATCAGGCTCTCAGAAATCCCCAATATCATAGGTACAAAAGAAGCATCTGGCGATTTGGTACAAGCTATGAAAATACAAAAATACACAGACGATGATTTCTTATTGATCTCTGGTGATGACATCCTTACTGTCCCCATGATCACCGCAGGTGCACAAGGCGTTATTTCAGTATTAGCCAATGCCATCCCTTCTAAGTTTACACAAATGGTCAAAGCCGCTTTGAAAGCAGACTTTGACAGTGCAAGCAAACATTTATTAGACTTGGTTGACCTCAATGAGTTGATGTACGAAGAAAATAATCCTGTAGGAGTAAAACAACTGCTCCACCAATTAGGGTTATGTAACAAAACGGTAAGACTACCTTTGGTAGAAGCCACAGAAGAGTCTGCAAAAAAGATCAAACTAGAAGTAGATAAGCTAGCGGTATCATTATAAGAAGGCTTTGCAAAACCATCTATTAAAATATATACTGCATATACTCTTAAAAATAGTCCATAGTCCATAGTCTATGGACTATGGACTCATGACTAAAAATCGGATAAGACTTTCATAAGACGACAAGTAGGTAATCCCACTACATTATAAAAAGACCCTTTCATTTCTTCTACAGCCACCATTCCTATCCACTCTTGTATGCCATACGCTCCCGCTTTATCAAAAGGAGCATAATGATCTATATAAAAATCAATCTCTTTGACGGAAAGTTCTTTGAAACGAATAATTGTTTTTTCTGAAAAGCTTATCTCTTTCTCAACTGACTGTATATACACCCCAGATACTACAGCATGCTCATTATCCGATAAAGACTTCAGCATATCAACTGCCTCACTCCTATCTTTTGGTT
>WTJX01000244.1 GCA_011524675.1 Cytophagales bacterium | reverse complement strand
AACTTAAAACGTATGCAATGAATAATACGGTTTAGATTGGGAGAGTAGAGCTTTACCGAAAAGTACAAGGTACAAGGTACAACGATTTCAATTAAGTTATTGATAAATAAAAAAACTAATAGCCAATAGCTAATTGCTAAAAGCTCATGGAGTGGACTAATCCTAAAGACGTAAAACTTAAAACCTATAACCTAAAACGTATGCAATGAATGGTGATAAGCAATAATTTAAAAAAAACGTACAATAACCACCTAAATATCAGTTAGTTATTAACTTGAACACAAGAATACACGAACACTCGAACACATAGTAAACAAATGAATGCATTAGAAAAACAATTAAAACCTTACAGTAAAACCATAGTAAGTCTGCTCAAAGGAGTGGTGGAGAGAAAATCTAGTGTTTGGGATGATTTGGTACATTACCAGTTTGAAATCCAAGAGTACATAGCACAAATAGGCTTAGAGCTCATCATCAAAAAAGAAGAGGGCTTTGCTTTTGTCAAACAGTTTAAAGACAGTGAGGACAAGGTTATAGGGCTTACCACTCGAAGGCAAATAGGTTTTGAAGCATCCGTAGTATTGATCGTATTGAGGCAAAGCTTAGAAGAGTTTGATAGCAACCCTACCCAGCAGGGCAGTGAAAAATTTATTACAGATACAGAAATCAAAGCAGAGTTAAGCCTCTTCTTGGCAGAAGGATTCAACAAACTTAAGTTTCAACGCAACCTATCCACCCATATCAACAAAGTGGTAGAACTAGGTTTTCTGAAAGAAATAACCCGTAAAGAACAAGAAACAAAATACCAAATTCATAGAATCATCAAAGAAAAAGTTACCTTAGACATTTTAAACGATTTCAAAACCAAACTAGAAAGCTATGTGGAATCTCTTTAGTACCAGTTCAGACAAAGCAGGCTACCGATTGGAGTATATGGAATTATACAATTGGGGTGGTTTTCACAATCATGTCTTTAGCATCAACCCACAAGGCAGCAATTCCCTGCTTACAGGTGCCAATGCTTCAGGAAAAAGTACCTTCATTGATGCGCTGTTGACCTTGATCGTACCCGCAAAAAAAGATCGCTTTTACAATCAATCTTCGGGAGTAGAGAAAAAAGGAGACCGTAGCGAAGTAACTTATACCCTTGGTCATTATGGTAACATCCAAGAAGAAGGAAAAACAACAGCCTCTACCCAAAAGCTGAGAGGCACGAGCACCTACTCTGTCATGTTGGCTAGCTTTAGCAATGCCAATCAAAAGCAAATCACCCTCTTTCAAGTACGTTGGTTTTCAAACAATGAACTCAAAAGACAATTTGGTATTGCCCATGTCCCTTTGCACATAGACAGTGACTTCGGAACGTTTGATGCCAAAGGGCTTTGGAAAAGAAGACTAGACAAAACCTATAACGCCCATAGTAGCAAAAAGAAAATAGAGTTTTTAGATGGACCGACAGCTTATGCCGAACGCATGACACACCTATTTGGCATGCGTTCGGTCAAAGCGTTGACACTCTTCAACCAAGTGGTTGGCGTGAAAGTACTGGAAGACTTAGATAAATTTATCAGAGAAAACATGCTCGAAGAGCGTGATGCCGAAGCAGAGTTTATACAGTTGAAAGAAAGCTTCAACGAGCTGATGGATGCCAAAACCAATATCGAAAAAGTCATAGAGCAAATAGCACAACTAAGGCCTATAGATGAGATAGCTATAGCGCTAGAAAAAATACAAAATGAAATAACACAGCTAGGTGATTCAAAAGAAATGGCTGCCTATTGGTTTGCACAGAAAGCCGTTGTCTTGGGAGAAGCAGAACAGCACAAATGCCAAGAGTACCTAGCGCGTCTTGATGAAGAATTAAGCATTCTAAAAAATAAAGAAAACGATTTAAGAGAAGAAGAAAGAACGATTGCTAATGCTATCGAAAAAGATGAGGTAGGTAATCAAATTAAAGTGTTAACTAGTGAAATTAAAAAATTAGAAGAGAAGAGAATAAGAAGAAGAAGTAAACTAGATAAATACAATCAAGTAGCAGATAATATCCGTCTTAGTACTGACCCAAGCGAAGAAAGCTTTTGGGAAAATAGAGAGCAAGCCCAAGCACTCAAAGAAAGCACGCAAAAACAGATAGAAGAAGAAAATGAGCAGTTGCGCCATTTAAAAAATAAAGAAGATGCGCATCAACACTCTATTGAAGAGCTTGTAAGCACCGTTCAGACCCTACAAAAAAACAAAAATAATATCGCAGGGATGGAAGCACGCATCCGAGAAGAGCTATTGGCATATGTGGGGGCAAGCAAAGAAGAAATACCCTTTGTGGGGGAGCTTATCAAAGTACGAGAAAACGCACAAGCATGGGAAATATCCATCGAAAAGGCATTGCATGACTTTGCGCTGCACCTCATAGTACCTCCAAATTATTATGCGCAAGTAAACGAATATGTACATACACATGAGCTACAAGGACACATTCGTTATCATAAATATGAAAAGCAAGAGTACTTGACAAACATGCGCCAAAATGAGCTTACAGAGAATGCGTTTGTAAACAAAATACAAGTTAAAACAAGAAATCAATATAGAGACTGGCTAGAGCATGAACTCTTAAAGGAGTTTAATTTTACCTGTGTAGAAGATTTGACAGCCTTTGACCGTTTTTCTGAGATGGCAATTACTCAAAATGGACTCATCAAGCACAGAGGAGGAAGACATGAAAAAGATGATCGTCTCGAAAGGAGGAAGAAAGAAAACTTTGTATTGGGCTGGGACAATAAAGAAAAAATAGCTGCCTTAAAACAAGAATTAAAAAACTTGCAGATCGATCAAAAGACCAATTTGGAAGCCATCAAAAGCTCAAAAGCACAGCTCAAAAGTTTAGGTTTTTTTAAAGACGACTGCCAATACCTATTCTCTCAATATACCCAATACGACGACATAAACTGGCAAAGCTATGCTAATAACATACAAGAGAAAAGCGAACAAAAAGAAGCCTTAGAGAAAACGAATGATAGAGTAAAAAAACTACAAGAGCAGTTAGAAACAGTACAAAAAGAACTCCAAGAGCTCACCGATGTTACTATTTCTAATAAAAATGAAACCATCTTTCGTAAGAGGCAAGAAAATGAACAAATAGCAAATTTTGTCAAACAAAATCAAGAACTACTGTCTTCTGTAGTTGAACAAGATAGCTCCGCCTTTGAACAACAAAATAAAGACCTATTACACATCAGTTATCAAAATTTTAGAACGCTTCAAGATCACTTTTGGACGCAAAACCGAGAGAACATTAATAAGCTTAACAGCCTAAAACAAAAAAAAGAGAGAGAAATAAGCATGAAAATCACGGCTTTCAAACAACCAGACGAAAGCATTACGATGAAATTCAGAGATTGGCGTTCGGATGTGCATAAACTCCCCGATGCTACGCATTTGGAGTTTATCAGTGAGTATCAAAAGTTTCTGAAAGCACTAGAAAAAGATAACCTACCCAAGTATGAAAAAAAGTTCAACGACTACTTGAGAGAAACCATTACCAATAAGGTAGGAGACTTCCGTATGTTTTTTCAAAACTGGTCAGAGTCTATCAGAGACAATATCAAACACCTCAATGACTCGTTACGAGCCATTGATTTTAAAAATAACCCTAAGACCTACATTCAACTAGTATCACCAAACAGGTTCAATGACGAAGTCAAAGAATTTAGAAACTTGCTAGACAGAGCAGTACCCAATGTACGAGAACTAGATGCCGTCATAGATGGGAGAAAAAATCATTTCAATCATCACATCGCCCCTTTTATTTCTAAGTTAGAAAAAGAAGATTGGCGCAAAAAGGTGATGGATGTGCGCTCATGGTTTAGCTATAAGGCAGAAGAGTTTTATAAAGAGAACAACCAAAAGTTCAAAACCTACGAAAATATGGGGCAACTATCGGGTGGAGAGAAAGCCCAGTTGACCTATACCATTTTGGGCTCTGCCATCGCCTACCAATTTGGCTTGACCAAAGAAGGACTGCAAAGCAATTCGTTCCGTTTTATAGCCATAGACGAGGCATTCAAAGCACAAGACGAAGACAAAGCTCGCTACCTCATCAATTTGTGTAAGCAGTTGCATTTGCAGCTATTAGTTGTTACCCCTAGCGACAACATACATATTGTTGAAAAAGACATTTCTTTTGTGCATTTTACCGAAAGGAAAGAAGAAAAATACTCATGGCTATATGATATGACCATAGAGCAGTTTCAAAAAGAAAAAGATACGTTTTTGACTAGTGCATCTTAAGGCGCTAGACACACATGATCCCATTTGGTCAACACGGTGTTGACCAAATTCCTTTAAGAATATTTACCTAGTCAAAAACATCATAGAAAACGTTAACCCTTGATTACTCCGCAAGAACTCAGAAAGAAAACAGAGCGTAAATACTTCAACGTCTTACAAGACTTATTACAAAACACTCCTTTTGAAAAACTAGTCATTCGCTCAGATAAATCATATACCAAATCTTCCTTGTCTGCGTTTGAAAAAGAGATTCAACTACTCTGTAAACACTCCAAAGAAAGCCAAGGCTTTGGCTACAGCATCGACTTTCAGCAAGTAAAAACCAAATACCTAGGCATACAAGACTTGCCTATTTCCATCTATTTTGAGACTGCAAAAGACGTTTTGCAATTTCTAAGCAAAGAGGAAGAATACAATAAGCTCAAAGAAAACATACAACACATAGGTGCTCACTTTCCCGAATTAGAGCATTGGTTGCTAGAAGCTAAAAACATCAAAAAAATCATTGAGCATCAAGAAATATGGGAAGACCTCTTGAAGGTGTGTAGCTATTTCAAAAACAACCCAAAGCCAAACCTATATGTAAGAGAACTCCCCATAAAAGTACATACCAAGTTTATAGAGCAACATCAAGGCATTCTCAAAGAGCTATTAAATATTCTCATAGAAGGGCATATCCAAAAAGAAGAGAAAAGGTTTGAAAAAAGGTTTTCTCTAAAGTACGCAGAACCCGTCATCCGCTTTAAATTACTAGATCAAGGCATTGCAGACGCTTTTTTTTCGGGTATAAATGATTTGAGCATTCCTTTAAGCCAATTTGAAAAGCTAGCCCTGCCCATACAAAAAGTTATCATCGTAGAAAATAAAACCTCGCTCTATACCGCTTTGACCCTTCCTAATATGAAAGGAACAATGGCTGTCTTTGGTGGAGGCTTTGGAGTCGTTGACCTAAAGCATGTACCATGGTTTCGACAGCATACATTACTTTATTGGGGAGATATAGACGTTCATGGCTTTGAGATTTTATCACAGTTTAGAGAGATATTTTCGCATACACAAAGCATGTTGATGGACCAAACTACTTTTGATCTTTTTTTTGAAAATGACCAAGGCAAACCCTCCAAAAGTAAGCTTACGCTATATCTCAATGAAGAAGAAAACATGCTCTACCATCGGTTAAAAGAAAAAAATATGAGGCTAGAGCAAGAAAAGATTCCTTTGGATTATGTGCTAGAATATTTTGCTAATTAGTGCTGAATTAAGATTATTTAATTCCTTGGGTTTCATATTAATTGATTTTTCTTTAGCAATCTCTAAGCACAAAACCTTAGTTATGAAAAGCCCTCTTGTATATTATTTTTTAGAAAATGGAAAGATGTTTAAATCCTTATTTTTAAAGAAATTAAGTCTATTTGGTATGCTTTGCTTGATTTTAGACATTTCAGATGTAACTCTATCAGAACGGAAGTTCAATGCGACATACACTAAAAAGCTTTCTGAAATATCTTCTCTATTTGGGTTGTTTGCGGCATATTTTGAAATAAACTTAGAGTCCTTATCCCTATATGGAATCCAATTTTCTTTATATAAATTATCTAGAGCAGCGTGGGTTGCTTCATGAAATAAGATTTCTTCCATATTACCTGTTCGGTTATATAATTCAGACGTTTTCCCAATAGTTATCTCTATAGAATGCTTTGAGTTATTCCCTCCAAATAATGCATCACTTTTCAAAATATTTATATATTTAACACCCTTTCTTAGACAATAGGGTAATTGTCCCATTTTTTTTCCATACTCTTTTGCAAGGTTCATGATATCATCTTTTTTAAACCCAAGTTGTCTAATCCTAATTTCAGATTCTATTCCATCTACATAGCTTAATCGAAATATCCAAGATTTAGGATTTATCCAAGCTCCTCTATTATTATTAGCATCCCTGTCCCACATTTCGGCATATTTTTTTGTTTCAAAGGAAACACTTTTAAATGTTGAAGGGTCGCTGGATTTTATGATATCATAAAAGCAAGACTGCCAATTAGTTCCATTATCATACACGAAAGCATTTTGAGAGATGGATCGACTATTAATACAGAACAGCATTATAGTCAGCAAAGTAATTTTATTTATTCGTTTTAATGAAACAGTTGGTTTTGTCTTTGAATAATTCATGTTTTTGTTAATTAAATTATTGTGAGAGATGCACTACTTACCCTACGATCATTAGTCGTTTACTCTTTTATCTCAAGTTCTTGACTACATGCACCTCTTATGGTTTTTACATTTATATCACCCAAGTTTCTCAAGAGCTAATAGTCAGATAATCAATATATTAAACAAATATTTTCAGCTACTTATCATGCTACATTCCCAAGATACTCATTCTCTTTCATAACTAAAAACTAACTTTATCGCTATCAATGACTCACGCTGTTTTTTTACTGTTCTTGATAAGGTTGCTCACGCTATTATATGAGCAGTGGGCAGTATGCTTTGTGCTTTAGATAGTAAATTTTTACCTATAATTCATAAGTAGGCAAACAAAAATAATTGTGTTTTAAAAAATGAATGGTTTTAGTTCAGATCAAGGCAGAAAGCAAAGCTTTAGCAAGCTAAAGCGCGTTTTTCTAGGTACGAAATGGTTTTAACTTTTAATGATTGGCTACAAAATAAGATTTTTCGCTTCAAACATAA
>WTJX01000061.1 GCA_011524675.1 Cytophagales bacterium | reverse complement strand
GCAAATATTTTTGCCTCCTGTCCTACCTTTTTGATTTTGGGTTGATCTTTCATCAAAACTTGTATTACGTTTTCAAATTCTTGAACGGTATTGGTCAAGTAAAAGTGCTTTTTGTCTTCTATTGAAATGCCTTCTACTCCTACCGTAGTTGACAAAATGCACTTCCCTAGCATCATAGCTTCAATGACTTTGACTCTAGTACCACTTCCCGAGAGTATAGGGACTAGCATAATGCCGTTTTGCAATATGAATGTATGGGCATCCGCTACTTCTCCTTTTACGGATATATTTTTTATCCCATCCCATTTTTTAATCGTTTCGGGTGGATTTCTGCCTGCTATCACAAAAGGAAGTTGAGGGAATTTGTTGTGTATCTCTCCCCATATTTCTTCCAAAAACCACAAGAGTCCTTCTCTATTGGGCTGCCAATCCAAAGAGCCTAGAAAGAAGACATTGAACGGTGGTTCTTCTTCTTGTTTGATGTCCGTTGCTAGATCAATACCTATGGGACAAATGATGATAGGTACTTCGGTATGTAGGGATAATGCTTTTTTGTCTCTCTCCGAAATAGCAACGATCAAATCGAAGGTTGCATAGGCTTGTAACTCATATGCTTTTAACCTTTTTGCTAATAAGCTGAGGTATGCTTTTTTAAAGAAATGTGCCTTTTCGGTCAATCTTTGCCATATCTCATATTCTATATTATGGGCACGTAGCACCAACTTAGCGTTGGGTTGTAGTTCGCGTACAGTATCATGATACGTGCTCATATAGATGCCTTCGCACTGAACTAGGGCATATTCTTCTTTTTGAAGGAACATACTTAATGCTTGACGTACTTTGGGACTATCGAAACGACTCGCATTGTATGACTCTTTGGTAAAAAGGTTTAGAAAAGCAGCGATAGGTTTTACATCTGTATCAATAGCTACTGTAGCGAAATGCTCAAACAATGAAGTGAAAGTAGTGGGCAGTTCCTTTTCTTCTACAAAGTGTTTTTTGGTGTTTAGAGAGAATAACGAAAGCGCTAGTCCTGTACGTTTGAGCCCAAGCATCATGTTGTACATGGCAAGCGCACCGCCATCTTTTGGAGGATATGGGACTCTATTAGTCAGAAATAAGAGTTTCATAAGTTTTAGTGTGTTCGGGTGTTCGAGTTTTTATGTGTTCAAGTTGGGAAAGTTTTCTGCTATGAGCTAAATCCAAGCTTCCGTTTTTAACTTCGTAAAGTAGAGGCAACTATGCTTTGTTGTACCGTATGTTATACTTTTTTATTAGCTCCAATATTCCCAACATCAATACCGCAATTATCATCCCTTGTAAAAACACACCTCCCATTCCAAGTAAGAATAAATTTATCACGTCATAATTACCGCTTTGAGGTAAAAAATCTCTATGGAAACTAGTTATAATAATTACGTAGCGTTCAAAATAAACACCACACTTTAATCCAAATGCAACGATAAGTAAATACCAAGATTTTGATGCTAACTTTTTATGGAACAACGTTAAAGGTAAAACTAAAGCAGAAAAAAACATGGTCCAATAACTCCATGCGTATGGCCCAGTTGCCCTGTGAGGAAAAACATATTCATTTAGATCACTAGTCGTTACCATTCCGATGAAATAATCAACCCAAGTAAATATAGTATAAGTAATAATTGTCCAAGCAATTATTCTTAAAGCTTGCCTTATTTGAAATCTATTCTTGAAAATAAGCCTTACAAGTATTAAAGTAAAAATTGTTGGGATTAGACAGTAAATTAAAGTTATCTCAATTATGCTAATAATATTTTTCATAAAACGCTATTCTCTCAATCAACCTTTCAACTTAATTCTTACGAGGAAATAACAGTACCCACTTGTTTGGCGATGTCCATCTCTACTTTCTTGAGTTCCATATCTAGCTGTAAACATTCCATGACTTCATCGTCCGTGCTTGCGCTCGCCAGCTTTATAGAATTTTCTTTTTGCAACACTTTTATTTGTTTCCACTTTAGTCGTAGTATTGATTTAAAAAGTGTTGTGGAAAGTACATCTTCTTCTTTGGGTGTGTAAATCTCATGGTCTTCCCACCTTTCACTTAGCTCGTGCTTGCTGGCTACTAGGTCTGTAAC
>WTJX01000174.1 GCA_011524675.1 Cytophagales bacterium | reverse complement strand
TTAATTCCTATAACGCTCTACTCTTCCAATTCATACAAGCCCCCATTCTTCATTATCTTTCGCCACTTTCGTGGAATAAAATCCAGCTGCGAACGTCCCTATGTCTGTACGTTTATACGTCTTGTGTCTCAAAATTGTAACTAGTTAATTGTCCAATCGTACATTGGAATCATTCGTTGTACTTTGTACCTCGTACCTTGTACTTTTCAATAAAGGAACAAACTACCAAGCTACACTAAACTCCTCTTTAATCTTTAATCTTTGATCTTTAATCCTCTTTACCAATCCGTTTTGAATAATCTTGTCGCTCCTTTTACTCCACATTTCTGATAGTGATGATAAGCAAGTCCTATTGATTTACGTATCTCTTCACCTTCATTCATATTTGCAAAACCATTGACCAAGGCCTCTAATACGTACGCCTCAGGTGCCATGAGGTTGGTTGTAGTGATCAACGGATAGCAGTTAGCTACTCTAAAATAATCTTGAAAATAATCGAAAGATACACAGCCTATGGCTGCGGCCTGCCTTATTTTTTTATCACTATTCTTCTGAAAATCTATTGTATTGTCCATTAGACCATTGTGCCCGTTGAAGATGATGAGGTCAGCCCCACCATATATGTTAAGAGCTTGGCTATCCACCATAATAGTTTGCTCCATCAAACCCGATATGGCTTTCATGTAGTCGTTTAGACATGTTGCCATCTGATCCCCAGCATAGGCATCAGCAATGAAATATACATCAGCTTTGTTGTCAAATACTTTATGGAAAATGACCCTTTCTAACACTTTCTTGTTTAGCGGCTTTATCGATTTGATTAGCGTCCAATCTTTTGCTTTTACAAAATGACTTTTGACACCATAGCCTGCTCCCCAATAGAGGTTTGTGCGTAAGTTTTGCCCGTCGCCTAAGCGACTGTTTACTGGAACGATGCCTTGATGCTCGTTATCACAAAGCGGCACTAGAGCATGAAGAAATAAAGGCTCTTTAGTCGTGATTTTCTGTTGTAGTCTTTCAATCCTGTTTGAGTCAAGGATAATTTTGCTTCGGTCAACATCTATTGTCGTTTCAAAACGTTCCTCCCAGTCGTCTTCAAAAAAGTCATCACTTGACGCTTGGTTCTCTACTGTAGTTTTTTCTTTTGGCTCTTCTTTGGTCTGTTGATTTATTGTCGTGTATGTGTCATGAGGTAGCTCTTGTGTTTTTGGTGTTTCCTTACAAGCAATAAAACATAACATAAGTAGGAGCAGGGTAGGTGCTTTTTTTATTTTGATGCTGTTTTTGAAGGTAACAGCATTGATGAGTAGAGAGAATAAGAATGAGTTTTTCATAAGCTAGTATAACGTTAGTAGGTATGTTCATATTTTATGCTTGTGAACAGATAAGTATATCTTGCATGTCGTGCGTGATCTTATCCCTTTTAACGTTTGATTTTTACTTTTATTGAATGAGGTAGAGTGTGAAATTTTTATATTATTGTCGGTATTGGTTAAAAGTTGAACCTAAACTTGGATTTTTATGTGGTAGGGAGGGCTGAGTGTCAATAAACTATACCCTAAGGGCATAGTTCTTAACGCTCAGCCCTGGGTTGTGCTTCTCACAGGCACACGCACAGACTGGCACTTGGTCAGAAACATACTAAGGTATATTTCTTTTCCACTCAGTCTTGTTGTATCTAGCTTAAGCGCAAGCTGGCTCTTCCTTAAAAATAGATTAAGGTCTATTTTCTTAACAGTCAGCCCTGCCCTTTTAGGGTCTAAAAAGGAGGGAGTTACGTTAAGAACTGACCTTTAGTTTTAACTTCGTAAAGTAAAATTAGATTACTTATGATATACTATAGATTGAATAGTACCGTCTTTATTAAATTTCATTTTCTCAAAACAAGCAGAGCGTTTAAAATTACTTCCTCTATTTACATCTCCTCTGTGATAAAAAAAGTACCATTCATTGTTAAACTTTATTACCGAAGCATGATTTGGTGAATCTGGAGAGTTTGGAGCTAAGATGCCCGCATATTTTGCATATTGAGGTAAAGGTTCATCAGCTATCCAATATTTAGTTACTAATCCTACCCTTGCATGAAAGTAGTATTTCCCCTTACGTTTGAAAACATGTACC
>WTJX01000405.1 GCA_011524675.1 Cytophagales bacterium | reverse complement strand
ATTATTCATTAATAAAATACCACTTTCGTGGAATAAAATCGTTGCGACATTTTGAAGTGTAATGCTAGCTCGCATGAAGATAAGAGTGAAAAGAGAATTGTAAAAACACTTTTTGAGACTGCTAACTTAGCCAAATTGAATAAGTATATTTCTAACCACTGAGGGAGTCAAGCCACAGAACCTATCTGTTTTAAAAAAATACTTACTTTGCCAAAGTAGCATATCAGTATTGTCATCTAAAATGATAAAGTCTGTATATTTCAAAAATCCCGTGCCAATAATAGCTTCATTATCTTGACACCACTTTAATATTTCATTTCCTCTTACAACAGCTTCCCTTGACTTTTCAAGTCTGGCGTAAAGTCAACAATATCTGCTTGAACGCCTACAGACCTAAAGATATCATTCATTTGTACTAACGAATGATTTAGCCTCCATGTGGAGGTAAGCACAATTTTGGCGTTAGTTTGTGCCAATACTTTATTTAGTAGAGCTACACATTTGGGATCAAAATGATTTTCAAGACGCTTTCTTTTGTCCTCATCTAAGGTTCTTTCCCATAAGTCAGAATTAAGGACACCGTCAATATCTAAAAAGACTATCTTCATAAAATATTTACTTTTTATTTAACACCCGAACAATTGCTAAGTCATCTGTCACATGATGCTTATCATTATCCTTTAAACACCTAACTTTTCGATCGAGAAAGTTATTAAACTCTTCCCACTCTCTATCAATGAGTAAATAATTGATGATTTCACTTTGTGCTTTCTCCTTATATTTATTCTCAAAGTTCTTAAATGTAAAGATACCATCTGTACAAATTGACAAATCTCGAAACTGCGAAATAGATTTTCTCTGCTCTATACTATCGTACCATGAGTCAAAATCTTCTGATAAATGATAAGCCAAATAGTCGGGTATATTTCCTTGATCGTATTCTGTAAGCACTCCATCTACACAGATTAATCCATCTCCTATAGTAAGTAGTTCGGCTTTAGCATTTTTGGTGTCTATGATCCCGATTATCAAGGTTGATAACAAATCGTTTTTTTCGAGTCCTAATTGATTCTTAATTGCTTTGGTTTCTGAGATTAATAATTTGAGTACTTCTTTGAGCTTTACCTCAATAGTACCCTCTTGGGGAGCAATAAACTCTTGATAGAACATTTTCTTAGAAAGGTTACGCAGAATTTTCCCGAGTAAGACAGAAGCAAATACAGACTCATTCCCCATGGTACAACCATCCATGACAGCAATTAATGATTCATTTGTTCCTATTTGCTCATAAATCAAAAAATCTTCACAGTGATTTAAGTGAAAAGCTCCAATATGTAAGGTAGAATAAAACTTCATTTAGTATAATCGCTTAGCAGGTATAATATGCGGCATTTCATGAATGTAGCATAAAGAGTGGGTAAGGGAATAAACTATAAAATGAAAGTTTCGCATTATGAATACGAAGCTTTATAAATTTCACAAATTCACGAATTTATTGAGCTCTTAAATTCATTATAAATCATCAATTGTCAATCCCCCATTTCCATGAAGTACCAGTGCATCACGATTATCCATGAATAAGCTTGCTGTTAGAAGGTCTTTTTTATAAAATTCGTCAATACAATCATTATACTTTTCTTTCATGCTCAAATAAACATCTTTAAAAGACATCCCACTAACTAAGGCTGCTAAGCCCGAAGTAGCACATTCGATAAATGAGTCTAATGCGCCAAAATAAATTTGAATAGTAACATTTGTATTATACCCTATAAAAGCTAATGTCCCATTTTTACATAATTCTTTTCCTAAGGTATTGCCGGCTTCACAAGCAAAACAATATGCAAAAGCATTTTTTAACTGATTTTCATTATCGGAAGATGAAATAAATGGAATACTACCACTTTGTAACAATTCCGTTTTACTACCATGTGTATAGGAAATAAAAATAAACCTATCCTTATTTATATTAGGTAATTGCATTGGTAAAACAATGTCAAAAGCTGCATTAGATGGAATTATATTTGTTTTAATCCCCTTTTTTGATTGTTTAAGAATTTGTTCAGATTTTAGCTTGCACTTTTCATAGAACTGCCCAAGTATCTCATCATTACTATCGCTTACTA
>WTJX01000552.1 GCA_011524675.1 Cytophagales bacterium | reverse complement strand
CGCTCCCGACGCTCGGGCATCTAAGGAAAAGTAACATGAAAAAATCTAGCCTTTATTACTTTTTTGCCTGCAAAAGAGCTAAACGTCATTTTGCCTTTTTGTTTTTGAAAAAAACGAGGGACTCGCAATGACGGGACTTTAAAGAGTGTGTTATAAATCAAGAGTATAGTAGATAGGTAGTGAAAAGGTGTGTTTTTTGAGTAATGAAAGTTGAAAGCGAGTACGGTTTTATTAAGTACAGTAGGAAAAAACAGCGTAAGTCATTGCGAGTAACCAGACTTCTAAGAACTCAAAAAAGCCGAATGACGAAATCACAAATAGCAAATCACAAAAAACAAAAGTTTGTCATTTGATTTTTGTTTTTTGGTGCTTTTTGTACTCAATGAAATACACTGGAAATCAGAGAGTTACAAAACACGTCATTGGTAGGGTTTTTCCCGAAGCAATCTAGGATAGTGGGCTAAACTCTTTCATCTTTTGAATGAAATAATTTGAGCTTTTAATACATTAAGGCTTATTTGACGTATTGGCGTACCGACACAGTAACGTTTACGTCAGGATTTCATTCCACGAAAGTGGCATAAACCGAACCGTTATACTCAGCTTGTTATATAAATCATTTATTTAAAAGTTGTATCAGTATTCCTAATATGCCTATTGTCAAACATAAAGGAACAAACCATTTTGAATCAGCTTTTCCAAATTCAGTATTCTTTATTTTTTTAAACAAACCAACATAATTAAAATCCCCAATTGCTCGTAAAATAAAAATAGAAGGAATTATCCAACTACCATAGTTTATGATCCAGTTAGGAATTTGAATGTTGATTAGACTTGTTTTTATTAAGTAAACCAAAGCAAAGGAAAGCAAACCTATGGCAACAATGGCAGTAGCAATCTTAGGTGGTTCCATTGCTTTTTTTCCAATTTCATTTGTAGGTAGAGATTTTTCAAGTCCCCATTTACCCCCTAAAAGCCAATAGAAATGAATAAAACTTAATGAGGAGAAAATTACGAATAGGCTTATAGACAATATTGTTGTTATCATATTTTTGCTAATTGAAAAATTTGTTCATTCTGTTTTCTATTCACCGAAGAAGGTGTTAATCTCAATATCTGATTACGAAGCCCAATGAGTACTGGGTTTGTAAGGTGTGCCATTTTTCCAATAAGCCAACTTGTTTTTACTACCTGATGTGCTTTTGGTAGCCTTACCTTTTGGTATGCTGCAAATGCTTGACCAACGTCATATTTATCCAAATATTCTGAAAGCACAAACGCATCTTCGATTGCCTGACAAGCACCTTGTCCCATATTTGGTGTTGTGGCGTGTGCTGAATCCCCTACTAGACATACATTTTCTTTGAACCAAGTATCTGTTGGCTGTAAATCCAAAATCTCAGAAGTGTATATTTGTTCTTTTTCGGTTGAATGTATGATGTCTTTAATGATAGAATTGTAATTATTGAAATAGTGATGTAAATCATTGATTGAACACTCTTCCTTATTTTTCTTGAATGATTTTAAGGCATACCAATAGACTTTGTTTTCTGCGATCTGAACAAATCCAAAACGTTCTGATTTTCCCCAAGCTTCGTTCAATTCATTTTTGAATCTTATAGGCAATTCATATGCTGCAATTCCTCTCCAGCATATTTGATTGGCATTGCGAATGTTGCTTTTAGGGAAAAACTTTTGTCTAACGACCGAATTTAATCCATCTGCTCCCAACACGATTGAAGACTGAATTTGTTTGCCATTTTCAAAGCTTAAGTCATATCCATCTTTGTTTTTGACTATTGAAGCAAGTTTATGGTCGAGATTAATTTCGGTTGATTTTAATTGCTTAATCAATAGCTGTTGCAACTTCCCTCTGTGTATTGCAATGTTTTTTGTGTTATGTTTTTGCTCAAAATATGATAAGTCAATTTTTGATAGTGCTTTTAGCTTTGATGTGGTAATATTCATTGAAGAAATTGGATTTCCATTTTCCTCTATTACATTTCGCAAGTCTAATTTTTCATATACTTGCATAGCATTATTAGCCAGAATGATGCCCGCTCCTACTGGCTTCAACTGTTTAGCTTGTTCAAAAACTCTTACTTTTATTCCTTTCTGTTCTAG
>WTJX01000243.1 GCA_011524675.1 Cytophagales bacterium | reverse complement strand
CTTACTTTCTATTCCCCTTTCTAATCCGAAGGGTTCCATGGCTTGCGCATAACGATCTTGGTAACCTTGTAGTTTCAGGATGCCATCACGGTAGTATTTGGCACTCAATCGACCATCTGGGGTGATTGGCACTACCACACAATGAATATGCAGCGTCTTTTCATCTCGGTGGGTTGTAAAACGTACTATATTCTTTTCTCCTCCAAATTCTTGGCAAGCAAAATCCCAATTGGCTTTTTTCCATCGCTCAAAAAGATCAGGATGGTTTTCAATCTCCTTCATCCGTTCATGCGTCCCCGTCATGATCAATCCCAAGGCTTTAACCGCATCCTTACGGATAGACTTATTGTGTTGATGTCCCTGCTGAATTCTTTCCTCTACCATTTGTGCCATGGTTTTCCCTTTAGTTTGTATCCATTCTTCGTTCAAGTGGCTGCGTAAAGGATCGATATGCAGTCCAACCAATTGTCCAATATTCTCCTCTTCTCGATCATCAAAATGCCCACTTTTTTGTGGCCTTTGGGCTAAACGATCAATGTGTTTGGAGATGCCTGTAAGGTCGTTTTTGTATCCTTTAATGTGAAATGTTGCAAAAGCCATAGAAGTCGCGTGTCTTTTTGATACAATGTTTCTCCCACTGGCTTGTATTTTTTTACGTCATCCAAATTTCACCCTTACGGCAGTAAGGATTAGTGAGCTAAGCCTTACCCCGTAAGCCTTGAAGATGCACCTGTTTTTAAATGATATTCAACAAGCAAGCCAATGGGAACAATGCTATTTTAATTTTCTTATGCTAAATTAATTATGCAAAATTGTTCATACTATGTTAGCATTTTATTTTCTTACTTTTTTGTTTTTGCTGCAAATTGCCTATTGGATTGGCTTACTTGGGTTGCATTTTTGTAGCTACCCCATTGTAAAATTTCTGCTCAACATCTACCACCAATGGGGTATACAGAGCCGCTTGTTTCTGGTGGTTTATTTTACTGGCTTTTCTCCCACCTCACTGAAAGAAATTGTACAAATTGGCATAAAAAAGGGCAAAAAAGGCGTTTTGTTTTTAATATTTTGGCTATTTTCATTGGGATGTTTTATTGTTTTTGACCATATCAATATGCCATTCTGCCATCCATCTGATGTTTTTCTTCTTCTTTTTTGTCTTTCTTTTGCTCCTTTTTTCATTTTTAGATCTTCATATCCCTCTGTATCGATAGATAAGCCTTCCCCTGTAAGACCAACCCTGTACCATAAAAACTCCCCCTTAGGTATTGCATTGCATACAAGTCATGGGTTATTACCCATTAACCACCCCCAAAGAGGCATTTGTATCATTGGCAGTGCAGGAAGTGGTAAAACCAGATACATTTTAGAACCTATTTTGCACAGTATGATTGACAAAGGTTACTGTGGAATAGTCTACGACTATGATTTCGAAAGTCATGGCTTGGATAGTCAAAAGAGTTACTGTCTTTCTAAGTTTGTTTACAACTGTTACCGCAATCTGGCAGACAAAACCAAACTGCGTTTTCATGTGATCAACTTTATTGATCCAAGCAAGAGTATACGGATCAATCCGATATCTCCTGTCTATATATCGAATAGAGCCTATCTTTCTGAATACGTAACCGTTCTTCTGCATAATCTCTACCCCAGTCCTCACACAGATTTTTGGCAAGTCAGCGTGGCTGCACTTCTGAAAAGTATGATCGTTTATCTATCCAATCGATTTCCCAGTTATTGTACCCTGCCTCATGTATTGATTTTGGCCATGCAACCTATAGACAAGATGTTGCGTTTATTGCAAGAAGATCAAGAAGCTTGCCTCTATGCCAGTTCTATTTTCGATGCGGCCAAATGTGGAGAGCAGTCCATGGGTCAATTGATGGGCGTTGTTGCCAGTTTTAAAACCATGTTACAACCTCTGTTGAGCAAAGAGTTGTTCTGGATATTAAGTGGGAATGATGTTTCGTTGACTGTGAATGATCCTAAGTCTCCCACTTTACTTTGCATAGGCAACCATCCCCCTTCCTCATCTGCCTTCAGTCCCATCATTGCCCTTTTGCTCAGTGTTTCTTGTCAATTGATGTATAGCCACGGAAGACAAAAAAGCTTTATAGCCATAGAT
>WTJX01000129.1 GCA_011524675.1 Cytophagales bacterium | reverse complement strand
AAGATAAGGTAAACGACTGGAACAACTCTCTAAAGATAGGTCCAAACCAAGTAGGTTTTGATTATTATTGGGGTGTACCTTTGGTTAACAGCCATGCTCCATTTGTATATGTAGAGAATGACCAAATAGTAGGCTATGAAGCAAATGACCCTATGATCTATATCGGTAAAGGATCAAAAGCATCTCCAAACCTAAAGCCATCACCCACCCCTACTTTTCCAAAAGAAGCAGCACTAAAAGAACCTAACCCTTTTGCTGGTGCTTTGAAAGCACATCAGATATATGATGATGAGAAAACAGGCACTTACTTGACAGAAAAAGCGATAGATTGGATAGATAAGAACAAAAAGAATCCTTTTTTCTTGTACTTCGCTACTACTAATATTCATCATCCTTTCACTCCAGCACCAAGATTCAAAGGTACTAGTCAAGCAGGTCTTTATGGTGATTATATTCATGAGTTGGACTGGATGGTAGGTGAGATCGTAAAGAGCTTGAAAAAAAATAAATTGACAGATAATACGCTTATCATTTTTACAAGTGATAACGGTGGTATGCTCAACTATGGTGGGCAGTTGGCAGTAAAGAAAGGACACAAAATGAATGGAGATTTATTAGGCTTTAAGTTTGGCGTATGGGAAGGAGGACATAGAGTGCCTTTCATAGCCAAGTGGCCGGGTAAGATACCTGCTGGCTCAGAATCTGACCAACTGATATGTAGTATGGATTTGTTATCTACCTTTGTTGCTATCACAGGTCAAGAAAAAGAACTTTCTCTTGAAGGTAAGGACAGCGAAAACATCTTACATGCCTTAGTGGGCGATCCAAAAGTAGTTGCAAGAGAGGAACTATTGGTGGCTCCATCTTCGTCAAAACTACTTTCTCTTCGCAAAGGAGACTGGATATATATCCCAGGACGAGGTAGCGGTGGCTTTAGAGGGTCTATCTTTGGCACACATGCTATGGGCGGTGCAGGTGCTGTTGCCTTTATAAAAGGTGAAAATAGCGACATCAAAAATGGTAGGATAATACCAAACGCCCCTAAAGCACAGCTATACAACCTAAATGAAGATAAAAACCAGCATACAAACGTATATAACCAATACCCTCAAAAGGTACAAGAAATGCAAAATATCTTGCTCAACTATAGACAGAACGTACATAAGTAGGCTGACTAACTTGATTAAAGACCTGAGAGGTTTTCGGAACATCTCAGGTCTTTTAAGATGACAAAGCATAATAAGCCCAAAAAATGATTTTGCAAAGCATCCTTTTCATCACTTCCATGGTCAATAGACTATGAGGCTCATACACATCATATTCGTAGCGTTTGTATTTACTTTTTGTCAAGGACAAAGCATCAATCATACTCATACAGACAAACCACACAATCAAAAAACAACTAGAATAAATAAAGTTAAAGATTACTACGACAATAATAAAGGAAACGAACAAGCCAGTAAATCAACAGGAACAGTATCAAAAGGCACATTAGAAAATGGAAAATTGATGCCCTTTGAGGGAGAAAACTTCCAATATTTTGATACCTTAAGTTATTTAGGTGGTCGAGCCTTTACGCATGACAAAGTCAAAAAAACCATACTAGATACCTATCAAGTGCTGGCCAAACAATGCCAAGGAAGGCAGTTTTTTGTGATGGAATGTTCACACAAACATGGAGGGCGACTTTTTCCGCATCGGACACATCAAAACGGACTAAGTGTTGATTTTATGATGCCACTTGTCAAAGGTGGTGAAGACTACTATGGGCTTGACACCATAGGACAACAACATTATTGGCTTGAATTTGATAATGAAGGAAAATATTCAAAAGATAAATCGATTGCTATAGATTTTAACCTCGTAGCAAGACATATTCTCTTACTTGATAAACAGGCGCGCAATCATGGACTCAAAATAACCAAAGTAATCATTAAGATAAGCTTGAAAGATGAGTTGTTTGCGACCACCTATGGACGACAACTCAAAGATAGTGGCATATACATTGTCAAGAGTTTAACCCCTCTAATCAATAATCTTCATGATGACCACTATCATATAGACTTTGGTATCATATAATAAAGAGTATCTTTTTAGGGATTCCGCTTTTAATTAGGGAAGTCTTCCTTTTCTATCACTTAAACTCCTTTCTTTCCTAAAACTTATACTTTTTAGGAAAAATGAAGGAAGACTTCCCTCAAAACTTATTGTTTTTTGACTTTTTATTTTTAAACCCGGAATCCCCGAATATCTTTTCCTAGAAAACGCTATTGCTAAAGGATGAATTTTATCTAATTTTGCAATCACTTCCCCAATATAAAATCATTGTAAAACAAAGACAGATGGAATTTATAGACCTCGCCCTAGCCAAGTACATAGAAGAACATAGTAGCCAAGAAAGCCCTATACTCCAAAAAATCAATAGGCATACCCATGCCCATGTACTAAAGCCACGCATGCTATCAGGACATGTGCAAGGAAGGATACTATCCATGTTGTCTAAGATGATGAACCCACAACATATCCTAGAAATAGGGACTTATACAGCTTACTCTGCTATCTGTCTAGCAGAGGGACTAGCAGAAGGAGGTAAGCTCACTACCATAGACATCAACGAAGAACAGGAAGACTTGGTCAAAGGCTTTTTAAACGAAGCAGGATTGTCAGAAAAAGTAGATCACATCATAGGCAATGCCTTAGAAATCATTCCTACCTTAGCCCAAGAGTTTGACATCGTATTTATTGATGCAGACAAACAAAACTACCTCAACTATTACCAACTTGTCATAGACAAAGTACGTTCTGGTGGGATTATTATTTTGGATAACATCCTATGGAGTGGCAAAGTCATACAAGAAGTAAAAGCAAAAGACAAAGACACGCAAATAATCATGCAAGTAAACCAGTACATACAAGAAGACCAAAGAGTAGAAAACGTACTCCTTGGTGTAAGAGATGGTTTGATGATCGCAAGAAAAAAGTAAGCTTCTCTATATAACAATAGCATCACTTCATTAAATTTGTAGAAGTCAAAAAATATTAGCTTGAAAAAATCATCTCTCATACTTTTCATATTTTTGCAAAGTGTTTGTACGCTTAGCGCATCAGAAAATGTGCCTTCCAAAATCACTTTTGCCAACTTAAAGCTTACCATCAAGCCAGATGCACGCCAGATCATAGCAGGCTATATCGCAAAGCTCAAACAAAATGAAACCTATTTTCAGTCTATAGTTGATCGTGCAGACCTATACTTTCCCATCGTAGAAGCAAAGTTCAAAGAAGAAGGCGTGCCAGATGACATCAAGTATCTATGTATTCAAGAAAGCGAATTAGTACCTACAGCCGTATCTTCCTCCAATGCTGTAGGCTACTGGCAGTTCAAAAAACCAACGGCACAAGAGGTAGGGCTTACTGTGGACAAGCTAGTAGATGAGCGTAAAAACATAGCGAGTGCTAGTAGGGCAGCAGCAAAATACCTCAAAAACAATAATAAAAAACTGGACAACTGGGCTTATGCTATAGTCTCTTACAATACAGGGCTTACAGGAGCAAAAAAGTATATACAACAGAAATACTTGGGAGCAGGTAGCATGGAAATCACACGCACAACTCACTGGTATCTGCTCAAATTTATATCGCATAAGCTAGCCTTTGAAAATGAGGTAGGGCGTAAAAAAACAAAAATACACCTTAAAGAAGAGCAAGCATCAGAAGGTAGCAGCATAGCCAAAATCGCTAAAAAATATAAAGTAAGCAAAGAAGAAATATTGCCTTACAATCAATGGATAGCTTATGAAGCGAAAATACCCGCTAATATCCCTGTCATTGTACCTTTGGAAACAGATCAAAAAGAAACTGTAGTAGTAGCAAGCAAACAGCCTAAAGAAAAAAAACGTAAGCTCATAGACATTATCCTCAACAGAGGTACTGTAGATTACGATCAACTGCCATCGTCTTTTACAGTAAACGGAGTAAAAGCCATCATAGCCAAAAAAGGAGAAAGTCTCAAAGAGATCGCCGAAAAGGTAGGTAAGAAAGAAGAGGATATACTAAAGTACAATGAACTCGTAGGAGGTACTGACATTGTACCAAACCAACACTACTTTATAGAAAAGAAAAAGAAAAAAGCCTTAGTCAACTTTCATACTGTCAAAAAAGGGGAGACCCTAGCCAGCATAGCACAGCAATATGGTGTAGTGCAATCAAGCATTATGAAATATAACAAAATAGACTACCCTACAGAGCTAAAAGAAAACAGGATCTTATGGATGAGAAAGAAAAGACCTAAGTCTAGCAGCATAGCCTATGAAGAAGAGACTCCCAAAACCAAAGAGCCAGTAGTAGAACCAAAGGAAGAAGCACCAAAGAAAATTGAGCCAATCCAAAAGGAAAATAAGGTTGAAGAAAAAGTAATAGAAGAACCAAAAGAAACGAGTACACCTACCATAGATGTACCCGTAGAACCAAAAGAACAGACAATAGAAATACCAGTAAAAGAAGAACCAATAACAAAGCCTACAGCAGAAGAGCAAAAACCCAAAGAACAAATTGTAAAAGAAAGCTCTAAAGAGAAAGAGGAAATAAAAGAAGTAAAAAAAGTTGAGCTAGAGGAAGTGAAAGACACCACTAAAGTACTTACTAATAAGTCAATAGAGATAGGTATAGACCCTAGTAATATAGATGAGGAGATAGGAGAGAAGATAACCACTAAAGACCATACAAAGAAAGATACGAGTAGTCAACAGCTTACGGGGGATGAACAAGAAAAGTTAGATATACCAATGGTCGAAGACACAAAAGAAAAGGAACAAGCACTAACTCCTATATCTACTCCAGCAAAAGAACAAACAAAAGATAGCGTTGGCATAAAGGAAGAGCCAAAGCAACAAATAGATGCCCCTAAGAAAACAAATATAAAAACACATACTGTAGCCAAAGGCGAAACACTCTATAGCATCAGTAGGAAATACGGCTTGAAGGTGGAAGAAATAAAAAAGTATAATGAGCTTACGACAAACGACCTTAATATAGGACAAGTACTAACGTTAGCCTTCAAAGCAAAGACACATACCGTAGTCAAAGGAGATACCTTTTATGCTATAAGCAAAAAGTATAATATTAGTGTTAAAGAGCTACAGCGTATAAATGACAAAAAAGACTTCTCACTCAGCATAGGAGAAGAGTTAAAGCTAACCGAAGAATAAGTCATGGCAAGAGTATCCATTACCTTAGCAGAAAAGTTTATTTTTTCTACCCAACTCGATGTGAGAGTTACTGACATCAACTATGGCAAGCATTTGGCAAACGATGCCGTACTAGGCATGATGCATGAAGCAAGGGTACAGTTCTTAGCTTCTTTGGGACATACCGAAATGAACTTCGGGGGCTATGGTATCATCATGGCAGATTGTGCCGTCCAGTACAAAGCCGAAGCATTTTTGGGTGATACCCTTACCATAGAAATAGGTATCAATGATATGAGCCGTTATGGTTTTGATCTAATCTATCGCATTACTAGAGAGCAGGATCAAAAAATAATTAGCATTGGTAAGACAGGAATCATTTGCTACGACTATCAAATAAAAAAAATAGCTCCATTGAGCCAAGAATTAAAAGATCAGCTCACTAGCCACATATAAAAGCTTACATTTTTTTTCTCTTACCACTTTCGTGGAATAAAATCCTGCCTTTAAAATCTTTATGTTTGTAAATCATAGGTAGTAAACAGACTTCTTAGAACTCAAAAAAAGCCTAATAACGAAATTACAAATAGCAAATTACAAAAATCTGTCATTTGTAGCTCCCCACTAGCTGGCTCTTAGCTAAAAACAGAGTAATGTCTATTTTCTTAACGCTTCAGCCCTGTGATTTTTGAACTCAATAAAATATACTGATAATCAGAAGGTTACAAAAAGCGTCATTGGTAGAGTAGAGACATGATCTAGGATGATAAGTTAGATGCTTTCATATCTGCACAACTTTGCTTTTACCGAATGCTTACATAAGCAGCTATTTTAACTATATAAGATGACAACTGGTAATGACTTTACAAAAACGATAGAGATATAGCTACTAATGTTTTTAATAGGATTAGAATTCTGTTATATTAGGGAATATAATTAGAATATATTGCATAGGATTCAGTATGTTTGAGTGTTAGCAGTAATTAGAATATAGTTATTATTTGTCAAATATGAACAAACAACATTTTCTCTGGATTTTTATATTTTGTCCTGTATTAGGATTTGGGCAAATAATTGATGATATCGGTCTGAGTTTTGGCTCATATTTAAATATGTATGATATCGAAGATAAAAAAGGATTCTCTAATGCTACTAATTCGCAAGAAGGTTCACTTTTTGTTGATGTAAGTGGAAAGAAATATGTCAATGATAGAGTAGCGTATGATGTAGGGCTTGGAGTTAGTAGAGAATATTTAGGTTTTAATCCGTTTATTAACCTTACTGAGGTTAATAGCTATAAATCTTCAAATTTTGACACTTTAACAATTGCAGAAGTTGGGAATTGGGATTGGCAACTTCGATTTAGAATTGGTGTTTCTCTTGATTTATTTGATCAAATTGATGTTCTACCTCCTTTTATTACTATTCCTGGAATGAGGTTAACAGCTGGATTGACAAACAAAATAACATTTAACAGAATCAACACCGATAATATTATTATTGGAAGCTATGATGCAGTAAATAGATCTGGATACGAATACTATAATGAAAGTTTAAACAATAGTGTGAGTGATTATTATTCGGAACATATCAGCTATTATAAATTAATGATGAATCTAGGGGTAGAATTTTTTCAGATAATAGGGACTATGGAAACGTTATTTGGAATAAAATACACTAGACACTTGATCTCTCCTGTAGCTAGTGATATTAAAAACAAGTTTGCAGCCACTATATACATAGGGCTTTATTATAAAATTAATAAACGTCACGCAGTTCCAGCTAGAAGTCTTTTTGATAGAATGAGAAGAAATTTTTAATTTCTATATTCTATTAGCTAAGTATATACAT
>WTJX01000560.1 GCA_011524675.1 Cytophagales bacterium | reverse complement strand
GGTCTTTAGTTTGTTCCTTAAACTTAGTAATTTTTGAAAATAGAGTGTCTTCTGTGTCATTTACATCATCTCCATAATATTTTTTGACACTCTCTAACCATTGATGTACGTCTTTTAAATGCTCTAAGCCTTTTGGGTTTTGAGGATTGATGTGCTCTACACTCCATTTTTCTTTGTTATATAAATCAAAAGGGAATTTATGGTTACTTTTGTCGTTGATGTATTGAACTATGTTAAACAAGAGCAGGATGTTTTGACATTCTTTTCTGTGGTCTTCGTAATGTAAGTTGTCAATACCATAGGGTTTCACCTCTTCGTTAGTCTTTGTCTTGGATAGCTCCTTTTTTATAAGATTTAACAGCGCTTTTTTGAAGTCAGCTTTGTTTTTACCTTTGCTTTCTGTTATTATTTGGACGATGTCTTTGATTCCTGTATTGATTAGAAAACCTATATGATGAAAGATTTCTTTATCCTTGCTTTCATACCACTCTAGTAGCTTTTGATAGGTTTGATTTACGGTTTCCCAATCCAGTCTTTTATTGTTTCTAAATGACTCCTCATAGGCTAGGTAGGTTTCTTTTGCCTTTTCGGGATCGCTCACTAGACGGTTATTTGCCAAGTCTAGCAAAAAGTCGATGCGTGTATCTAACTTTTGGTAATAGGGTTGATTGCATATAAAGTACCAAAACTGATCGTCTTGCAATTTGTTTTCTATCCTATCCCACGTTCCTGCCAGTGCATAGCTTTTTAACTTTGCTACCTCTGGACTATGCTTTCTTGTAATGTCTAAAATAAAGAGGGCTTTGATTAGTTCTGAGTAAGTAAGAGGAACTTTGCCTGCGTTTAGGTTTAGAAATACATCTTCGGCACTAGTGCTGTCTTGCGTACTGGTTTCGTACCATATGACGTAAACTTGCTTTGTCAGTTTTTCTGTAAAATCCTTTCTAAACTCCTTTTCTTTTCCATCGAACCATAGATGTATGTTTCGATATACTTCATAGACATGGTAGATATCAACATTATCATAGTCAGAGTTATGAGTAACAAAATCAGACCATTCTTTTTCATCTTTTATTGCGGTATCTAACTCTTGTAATTTATCATTCAAAAAACCTTTGGTCGCCTCTCTAGTTTGGTACGAAAGCGTATATTTTTTTTCTTTTGTCAAATAGTAAAACAAAAGATACAAACTAGTCAACCGCTGTTGACCGTCTATAAGCTCATATACTTCTTTGGCTTCACACTGCTTTTTTTTTACAATGATGGGTTGCAAACAGTACTTCCCTTCATTGTGACCATATATATCATTGAGTAGTGCGTCAATATGTAGTTTTTCCCACTTATAGCCTCGTTGATAATCTTTGACCTCAAAATGCTTGCCCTCCATCTGCGCTAGCGGAACAAAAGCGCTTGTATTATTTCCTTCTATCATCTCTATGCTATATTTATTTTTCCCCTATCGAGAAATACGAACACCTACACGAATATTCAAGCTTCAAGCCTAGTAGAATACTAATCTACTTTCCTACCCGTTATTTCGGCTATATCTCTCCCTTCTAAGATAGTTCCTTCCAAATTTGCGCCACGCAAATCTGTGCCTTTCAAATTTGCACCACGAAAATTTGCTCTCTCCAAATTTACGCCCTCCAAATCTGCGCCAACCAAATTTGCGCCACGCAAATCTGTGCCTTTCAAATTTGCACCACGAAAATTTGCTCTCTCCAAATTTGCGCCCTCCAAATTAGCACTCACCAAATTTGCGCCTACCAAATTTGCGCCTACCAAACATGCTCTAGATAAATGTATAAAACGCAGATCAGCTAAATTTAATCCAGTATTAATTAATATAGCCTTTTCAAAATTCGCTCGATACAAATCCTTTCCAAATAATATACAACCCTCCAAATTCAAATGATTGAAAAAACCCAAAATAAATTCATTTGCACCAGTACGTTGCCCTTGCCAACGTGAAACCAATGCTCCAAAGGAAGTCGGACTTTGCCAATCAATATGCAATACTTGATCGGTTTGGTATGCTAAACGACTGTGTATAATGATTAGGGATTTTTCGGCATTGATAGCATGTTCGTTTTCTTCTTTATAAGTATCCAGCCTTGGGTTTCTATTG
>WTJX01000056.1 GCA_011524675.1 Cytophagales bacterium | reverse complement strand
AGTCATGAGATTCAAAGCATCTGAATCTTAATTACGATAGGTAAGGTTGTCTGAGGCTACACTAACCCTGCCCAACAGTATGGTGGTAATCAAAATACGATCATAAAAGAAGGTGGAGCAAGCATACTCCATATGTCTCAGAAAAATCAAGGTAAACCATCTGTAAACGACATGGTACTGATGACGGAGGCAGAAAACACCGAAGGCATAGCCAGTTGGACATCAAACGATGCCTTGCACAGCGCATTCAAAAAAAATGAATCCCTAGCCACAGAAAAATCTAGCCTTTCTAAGAAAGGAAAAACAGTAAATGGTGGACTAACGACACAACTGACCTTAGCACCCTTAGAAGAAAAGACCGTTACTTTCCAGCTCGTATGGTACTTCAAAACAGTAAGGCACGGCTCCAAAAACTGGACTGGGAAAGGCAATATGTATAATAACTGGTGGGAAAATGCACTGGATGTAGCTAGCTACCTTAGAAGTAAGGGCGAAGAGCTAGAGCATAAAACCCGTTTATTTCATGACACCTTATATGCCTCAGATATGCCTAGATGGTTTGTAGATCGCCTCAGTTCTCAACTAGCGGTACTACGTAGCCAGACTTGTTGGTGGAGTGCAGATGGCTATTTTGGCGCATGGGAAGGGGTAAGCCCTGCCAGAGGGTGTTGCAATGGAAACTGCACTCATGTATGGCACTATGCACAAGGACACGCACGCTTATTTCCTGAATTGGGAAGAAAAATGAGAGAACAAGATTTTGCGCAGCAAAAAACAAACGGGCTTATTCCTTTTAGACACTACCGCGAAGATGACGCTGCGGATGGTCTTTTTGGCACTGTCTTGAACGCATATAGAGAACACCAATGTAGCACTGACAATACCTGGCTTCAAAAACATTGGGCACAAATCAAAAAGACAATGGACGGCGGCATAGCACACTGGAATCCTAGTCAAGACGGTTTCTTGGAGACAGTACAACACAACACCTTAGACGGTGCCATGACAGGTTGTTCATCGTGGATAGGAACACTTTACCTTAGCGCACTGGAAGCAGCAGCAAGAATGGCAGAGATAGTCAATGATGATGCCAGCGCAAAGAAGTATAGAAAGATAAGAAACTCAGGAAAAAAACTACAAAACGACAAACTGTGGAATGGGGAATACTACATCCAAAAGGTAGGAAATCAAAGAATACAAGACTACTTAGACGGTTGCCATATAGATCAAATATTAGGTGAGTGGTGGAGCGACCAATTGGATATGGACAGAAATTACCCCAAAGACAGAGCAAAAAAAGCAATGCAATCCTTATTGAAGTACAATTTCTTCACTAACTTTCACGGCAAGTCGCTCAAACCACGTCAGTACTCTACCATAGACGATGGAGGAATGAAAATGATCACTTGGCCAAAAGGAAACCAGCCTATACCAGGCATGAAGTATGGAGATGAGATCATGACAGGCTTTGAGTATGCAGCAGCAGCAACCATGATACAAAACGACATGCTCAAAGAAGGATTAGTTGTACTAAAAACTGTTGCCGACAGATACAATGGCGTTTTACGTACTGACGGGGTTACAAAAATGGATACAGGACCGTGGGGCTACTCTGGAAATCCATTTGGAGATGACGAGTGCGGCAAGTATTACGGGCGTTCTCTCAGTGTGTGGTCTGTATTGTTTGCTTTACAAGGCTTTGCCTATGACGGCCCTAAAAAATACGTCAAATTCAAACCTGTATTCAAACCTGAAAACCACACAAGCTTTTTCATTGTATCAGAAGGCTACGGGCTATATGCTCAGACACTCAATAACAAAAGTCTCAACGCTAGCCTTGAGGTAAAAGAAGGAAAGATAACGCTCAAAAACATACATTTGAGCTTGCAAAAAGGGCAAAAAGTAACATCAGCAAAAGCTAAAATCAATGGTAGCACCATAGCACTAAAGATTGAAGAAAAAGAAGAAGGCATCAACTTACAGTTTTCAAAAGAGATCACTGTACTGCCTAAGCGTAAACTAGAGATTCAAATACTTTCTTAATAAAGAGTAAAGATTAAAGATTAAAGAGGGTGAAAGTGAACAAACGTTCAAAAGTAGCCCTCATCACAAAAGCACATGTTAGAGG
>WTJX01000457.1 GCA_011524675.1 Cytophagales bacterium | reverse complement strand
AGCTAAAAGCATTTAGCGTTTAGTTCTTTTAAAAAAACAAAAACTTATGGTCAACCGACTCATTACTAAAAAAGCTAACAGCTAATACATCAAAGCCAAACGCTCATTAAGCCTACTTTCCGCCTTTCAATTCGTTATCCAAATGCTTTACAAACTTTTGACACAAAGCATGCATCTCGTCAGCCATATACTCGTCTGAGGTAGCATTTTTGATTGTATCCGCCAAACCGCCAATCGAATCTACACATAGACGCTTCATTTCCATAACCGTCATTTCTTTAGTCCACAAATCCATTCTCATGGTATTTTTTTGTTTATCATCCCACAAAGAGATAGCAATCGCATTCGTTTCAGATGGCCCATCAGTAGGCTTATCAGTTGCATTCCACTCTATCTTTTCGGGAATATTATTTTCGTCAAGTAAGACTTTAAAGTTAATTTCAGAATTTCTCATGATGATGTATTAAATTAAAAAAGTTATGCTATGATATTTTTTTAGAGAGACTTAGTATATGAAAAAATAGAACTAATGTAGCATTTATAGGCTTAAAGCCTTCATTGCTTTCGCTTTGTCATGGTCTAACTGTTCGGTAAGCTCCTCTAATGAATCAAATTTTTGTTCACCCCTTATTCTTTCAATAAAGAGCACTGAAATATTTTCTTCATAAATTTCTTCCTCAAAGTCAAATATATGTGCCTCAATAGACACCTTATCGGATTGATGTATGGTAGGTCTAGTCCCTATGTTTAACATAGCATAGTGCTGCCCTCTGTTGGTATGAACGATCACAGCATAAACCCCATTACAAGGAATCAACTTTCTTTTATCAATATTGCCAATATTTGCTGTTCTATAGCCTATCTCTCTCCCTATTTTATCCCCTTGTACCACAGTACCAGACAAAGCATATGGTCTGCCCAAAAAGGAGCGTACTGTTTTCATATCTCCTTGTACAATGGCTTCTCTTATTTTGGTTGAACTTATCGTATTTTCGTTAATAGACTTTTCTGTTATCTTTTTAACTTCAAAACCATGTGACTGCCCATAATTTGCTAAAAAATCAAAATCCCCTTCCCTATTTTTACCAAAACGGTGGTCATAGCCAATAACAAACTTTTTCACACCTAACTTATCAATCAGTACTTTGTCTATATACTCTTTGGCACTAATTTGACTAAACTCATTAGAAAAAGGGATAATAACCAAAATATCAACACCTAATTGTTCTAACAGGGATATGCGCTCTTCAATGGTCGTAATAAGTTGGAAAGAAGTATTGGGGTTTAACACATACCTAGGGTGTGGCCAAAAGGTAATAACAGTAGATTGCAGTCCTATTTCTTTTGCTTGCTGGATGATGCTTTTCAAGACTTTCTGATGTCCTAAATGCACGCCATCAAAAGTACCATTGGTGATAATAGTATCTTTTACGTGCTTTACACTTTCTAAATCTCTAAATATCTGCATCAGTATGAAGTAGTGATTTAGCGTAATCTACAAATTCTGTGGGAGATTTTGCATTTTCTACCGAAAAGTCTCCTATATGTGTTCTACGTAAAGAAGTTAGGTAAGAAACTGTATCTAAGGCAAGACCAAAATCCCTTGCAAGGCTTCTTATGTAAGTTCCTTTGCTACAGCTTACTTTAAAATACACGTTGGGCAACTCTATTTTTTCAATTTCAAAAGAGTGAATATGTATTTCTCTCGCTTTAATCTCTACCTCATCTCCTCTCCTAGCTTTTTTATATAGTCGCTCCCCTCCTACCTTTATAGCAGAAAAAATAGGTGGTAGCTGCGCTATGTTTCCCGTAAATTTTTGAGTGGCTTCTACAATAGCTTCCTCCGTGATATGGTCAAAGGCTTTGGTTTCACTGACTTCTGTTTCCTTATCAAGGGACGGAGTAGTAGCACCCAACTCTATACAACCTGTATAGGTCTTTTTTTGCCCCATGAGGTCATTGATAGTTTTTGTTTTCTTTCCCGTACACAGAATGAGCAAGCCAGTAGCCAAGGGGTCTAACGTACCTGCATGTCCTACCTTTTTGATGCGTAAACTACCCCTCACCTTTTTGACAACATCAAAGGATGTCCACTCATAAGGCTTGTCTATGCAAATTATTTCACCTTCAACAAAATTCATCTTAGAAAAAACTATAACCAAATACAAAAATAGCAACTGCAAAGCAGTAATAGGCAAAGTATATTAGTTTCCCATTATTTACTAGATTTATCATCCATTTACAAGCCAACAAGCCCACCAAAAAAGCACTTATAAAGCCTACGATCAAAGCATTCAAGCTTATATCGCTTGTAATACTAGCGGATTGTTGTGCTTCAAAATAGTCTTTAAGCTCTAATACATTTGCACCCAAAATGACAGGAATAACCATCAAAAAAGAAAAAAAAGAAGCTTTTTGTTTATCTACGTTGAGTAATAGAGCTGTACTAATAGTTGAACCAGACCTAGAAATACCTGGCAGTACAGATATTGCTTGCGAAAGCCCTATAACAATTACTTTCAAAAAGTTCAGTTTCCCATCTTTAGTTTTAGCATAATAAGTACTAATAAGTAACAAACCTGTAAGTACTAACAAAAAACCTACAGTGATAAGCTTCGTATTTCCACCAAGGAATTCAAGATTATATATCTCTTTAGGTACTAAAAGTCCAATAGCGATTACAGGAATAGCAGAGAGAATGATAAATAATACCATCTTTCTAGCTTCAGTATCTTCTTTCTTAAAAAAATTAACAACAAGCGCTATGATTTGCTTTCTAAAAAAGATAATAGTACTCAAAGCAGTAGCCCCATGCAATACAATGTCAAATAGTGTAGGATCTGAAATCTCTACATCCAATATTTGTCTCACCAATACCAAATGACCACTACTACTTACAGGAAGATACTCTGTAAGTCCTTGAATAATACCAAGTATCAAGGCTTCTAAAATACTCATGCTTGGTCTTCTGACTTTTTGGGTTTGTAAAGAATAGCTACAAACTGAATAAGTAAACCAGCTACTACAGTCAAAGGACCTATGGTAAGCCCTAAGTCTCCAAAACCATATTTTTCTGTATCACTTGCCATCAAAACAAACCCAATTACGAGTACTGCTATACCAACAAGTAGAATGATATAATTTTGCATTGCAAATACGAGCTTTTTGCTTTCTTTCATGAATATAAAATTTAGAGATAATTTAGATGTGTTTTTTTGATGTATTGAGATTGCCTCTACTATCAACCGTAGAGTTCGTCAAGTGAATAACGTAAATATTTTTTTACTGATACTAATGTACTTATAAGCCCTACTAATGCCCCAAAGATTGATATAATACCCAATAGAAGGAAAAGGGATTTAGAGTCTTCTAATAAGCGTAGGTCTTCTATTTTTTGATACGCATAATTAAGCATTCCTATAATAAATGACGAGGCTATGAGTCCACTTAAAAAGCCTTGGAAAGCACCTCTTAATACAAATGGCTTACTTATAAAAACATTGGTAGCCCCTACCAGTTGCATACTTCTGATGATAAACCTTTGAGAAAATAGCGCCAGTCTGATGGTGTTGTTCATCAATATAATAACGGCAAGAATCAATAAGGCTGAGAAAAGTAAAAGTACTATACTGATAAGTTTGATATTCTGATTGATATCATCTACAAGGTCTTCCCTAAAGTCCACTTGAAACACACCCTGCATAAGTTCTATTTCTTTCTGTAGCTTCTTTAGCTGTTGTGAACTAGAAAACTCATCGCTTATCTTCAAAATAAAAGAAGAGCGTATAGGGCTTACATCTAATATCTCTGTAAAGTCTTCTCCTGTTTCACTTATAAACTTTTCTATGGCTTCTTTTTCAGAAATGTATATGATCTGCTCTTCGCCATCTATTGTCTTTACGTATGGTTTTATTGCGAAGAGTGTCTTGAGCTTATTAACGCTTCCTTGTGGGATATTGGGATCTAAATAAACATGCAACTCTATATTATTCTTTATGAAGTCTGCGAGTTTTTTTGTGTGCAAAAGTAGTGATCCTAAGATACCTATAACGCATAGTGATAAAGTAAGACTTATCACTACCGTAAGACTTGAAAAACTACCAAGTTTCTTTTTTTGGATATGTTCTTTCTTTTTTCCCAAGGAGATTTGTTTAAAAGAACAATGTTAAAGAAGATTTTTGTGATTACAAAGAATCTAAATTACTTATTCAAATTTTCTAGCTTTTGTATAATGGCTTTGTTTGTTAATTTCTTGAATAATCTAAGAGAAGCCGTTTGTTTTAGTTCATAATAAACTTCTTTGTATTCTATAAAGAACATTTTCTTTTTGAAGTTCAACTCATACACTGTATAAGGATAATTCTTGTCAAACTCTCCTATAAGAGTAAGGCTTTCTCCATCAAAAATGTAAGCAAATTTATCGTCAGCATAATCTACTATGACAGATACATTAGGTTCAGAAATGGTTTGAGCTATAGTTTGACTACGGTCAAAGTTTTTTGCTGTAGTTTGCTCATTACTGTAAGAAATAGCTACCTCATCATCTACTTCTTTGACAAGTGGATTACTTGGACTTGGAATAAATACAGGCTCTTCTGCTTGTGCTTCAACTACTTCAAGAATATCATCTTGAGTATTAAGACTTTCTGGATTTAGTGTGCTATTATCATTAATAGGCTCACTTAGCTGTTCTTGTATAGCTACTTTCTTAGGTAAGTATTGAGACTTTGGCGTATGCTGTATTGCTTGCGGTAGTACAACAACGTCATTGATGCTCGCTGTAGCTTGTTCAAGGTGATTGTTATACTCTGTATAAGCTGATGAATGCTGAAGCTGATGATCTACTTTGGCAAAAGTATAGTCTTCTGATTTGATGAAAGTATAGTACAGAGCCGCAGAAACTACAGTGGCAGCTGCTATACCAGCAGAAGTATATTGTATGATCTTAGTAAAATCTGGGAATGGTTTAAGCCCTGAGAGTCTGGCTTTGAGTTCGTCTTCTCGGCTTTCCTTTAACCCATCAATGATTGATTTTTGCAACTCTATTTCAGATTTGAAAGTAGGGTTACTAGATATCAAACTTTCTATTTGATGTGTAAGTTCGGGGGATGTATTTCCGGTAACAAACTCTTCTATTGTGTGAGTATCAAATGAACTTGATTGCATTTTATGAAAATTTAATCTAAAAAGTCACTAGACGTATAGTTCTTCTTAATAGTTTTATCTAATTCTTTTTTGCACTTATATTTTTTTGTCTTGGCGGTATCTGCGTTTGAGAACCCCATTTTATCAGCTATATCTTGCATGGAAAGACTATCGAAATAATAATACATCAACACTTTTCTGCAAGTAGTATTCATTTTATTGATGCAATTTCTTACGATCTTTCTTCGTTCGTAAGCATCAATATCTAGCTCTTCACTGTTTTCTTTTTCTTCGCGAGAAAATCGCTGCTTTTTGGTTAATTCTTTTCTCCATAAATTCAAACAAATACTGTATAAGTAAGTACTAATCTTTGAAGATAGAACTAATTCTTTTTTGATTACTTTCTGCCAAAAAACGATGAGAGCTTCTTGGAAAATATCCTTTGCTTCATCCTCTGTGCCACTATTTTTTACAATAAGATTTACAATCATTTTGTAATTCTTTCTATACAAATAGTCTAATGCACTTTCATTTCCCTTCTCAATTCTTCTTATAAGCTCGGCATCTTTCATCAAGCACCTCTTTGGTTTAATACAAATTCAACAATAAAAGTAACCACTTAACGTTGAATTATTTTTCAAATAAAATAAAAAAGGAGAAACTAACAAGTTTCTCCTCAATTAAAATTTTTCTTAAGCATGTGAATTTATAGTAATACGAAAGGTAGTTCACGCTTTATCTACTTAGTTATCTTAGATTTTTCAAGGCAATTTGGTAATAAAACAAATCCATGATACACTTTAAAAAGTTCTCAAAAACTTTTTTACTGTATGTATTTTAAGAAAGCATCTTTATGCTCTGCCTTCTTAAAGTCTCCTGTATAAAAACTAGTGATTGTACTACTAGAAGTGTCTTCTACTCCCCTAGAACTTACGCATAGGTGAACTGCATCTATTACTACTGCTATATGCTCTGTGTTAAGTAATTTTTTTAACTCCTCTCCTATTTGTACCGTTAATCTTTCTTGTACTTGAGGTCTTTTTGCAAAATATTGGACTATGCGGTTTATTTTGGAAAGCCCTATCACCTGCCCGTTAGCAATGTAAGCTACGTGAGCCTTTCCTATGATAGGTACAAAGTGATGCTCACAGTTAGAGTAAAAAGTAATATCCTTTTCAATAAGCATTTCATTATATTGATACTTATTTTCAAAGAGTTTAACATTGGGTTTGTTTTTGGGATTAAGACCACTAAATACTTCTTTTACATACATCTTTGCCACTCTATAAGGCGTACCTTTCAAACTATCGTCGGTAAGGTCTAAGCCCAATATATTCATGATCTCTTTAAAATGCTCTTGTATAAGTTCTACCTTAGTATCGTCGTCAAGTTCAAAGGCATCTTCTCTTAAAGGTGTGTCAAAAGAACTTGCAACATGGTTGTCACCAATTTCTTCAACGTAAGTATTATCCAACGGGATATTCAACGTAGTTTCTGGGTGTTTCATATAGTTTCACTTTTATGTCAAATTTATTATCTAATTTTTCTCTTAAAATATTCCAAATAACCACAGTAATATTTTCTGCAGTTGGATTAAGGTGTTTGAATTCATCTGTATCAAGATTTAAATTTTTATGATCGAACTTTTCAAGTACATGTTCTTTGATCACATCTCTCAATATTTTCAAATCTATCACATAACCAGTCTCAGGGTCTAGCTCACCTATGACAGTTACGTGTAGATCATAATTATGTCCATGATAATGTTCATTATTGCATTTACCAAAAATAGACTGGTTTTTTTCAGTATCCCAGTTTGGGTTGTGCAGACGATGTGCCGCATTAAAATGTTCTTTTCTTACTACTGCTACTTTCATATTATTGATTAGAATAACAC
>WTJX01000410.1 GCA_011524675.1 Cytophagales bacterium | reverse complement strand
TGAACTAAAACCACTCATTTTTTAAAACACAATTATTTTTGTCTGCCTACTTAGAGGGTTTTATCATGTAATATCTAACAAACTTAACTGTTTAAACTGAGAAACAACTTATATAAGCTTATTGATTTAGTAAAAGAACGTTTTAAAACGGAAAATTTCTGCATATCGCATATCGTATCTTTCCTGTTGATGTGGTCTATTGAAAAAGTCTTACCTGTTGTGATCTTTTGCTCAGTCAGCAAATCTAACTGTACCAATGGTATGGCAGTTACGATACATAACTTTAGTACTGCTTTATATACATGCTTAGGTTCGTAATCTAGTCTTTGAATGTTTTTGAACAATAATAAAAGCTCATCCATATAAAAAACTTTCAATGCATCGTTATTCAATAGATGAGCAATAGTTACGATACCATCTTTTTTGTCATCATAGATGTCTAGTATATCATCACCCAACTGACCTATACCTCCATAGTGAAAACAAAACGCTTGTTCGTTTGCTATCATTTTATGGTTCAATAGCATTCTAGAAAAGAGAAAAGAATAGCCACATTTGTTCCATGTTATTTCTTTGATATAAGCAATATCATTTGACTTTGTTTGTCTTAAGCTTTCTAATTGAAATAATAGACTATTTCTGATCAACTCTTTGAGAGGCTGGTCATCAATGTTTTTTCTTAACTGCTGTATGATAAAGCAGATATTTTCTAGCACGGGGGAATGTGGTAACTGGAGAGATTTAAAAAAAACGATAACTTCGCTGATGTTTTTAATCTTTTGGTCTGTTTCTATGTCCATCAGTGCAGCCAAAAAGCTCAAGTAAACTTGTGTTTTCTTTTCGACTTTGCTTATTTTTTTTCCTCGCATCTCACAATACAATATCGCAATACAACTTACTATCTGTATTGCATATGTATGATATATCTTGCTGTCTTGTGCACTTCTTGGAAGTGTTTTGATTAGTTTTTTACTTAACCTTTTTTGGAAATAAAAATCTTTTAAGAGTACTAAAAAGCTAAGGCTAAATAAAATTTTTTGCTTCATGTTTTCGATGTAATCATGCCTAAAATCGTCCTACTTTATCATCTTAGTTTTTTAAAATGACTGAGATCAAAAGCACTAAATAACAAAAAACAAAGCTGTAGCGAGCTAAAGTATATGTTTATAGAAGGCTTTGCAAAACCATCTTTTGCATTTATTCAGCCTTATACAACATCTGTTAAAAACTGTAACATGACATTTTTCGGTGTCATCGAATGACTAACAGTCAAAAGCTCATGAAAATTAAGACGTAGTTAACCGAATGCTTAGGATTAACTCCTTGCCACTTTCGTGGAATATGCAGTAGCCCCCTCTACGATACCAAATAATACCGCACTACATAATAGTGTACTGACTAAGGTGTTTTTGAAAAAAGGTAAAGCAAAGGTATAACATGATACCAAACCGTTCATAGTATTTGGATACATCTCAGTAAATGCCCATACACCTAAATTTGAAATAACAAAAAACAAAACCGAAGATACTGTTGCACCGATAATCACTGTAAGTTGACTTTTCTTTTTTATCATCGCCCCTACACATATGATGGAGGCAAAGGCCAAATAATTGATGAAACTACCTTGATAGAATAGAGCGAAACCATCTACATATTCTGTGTAGATAATATTATTGATAAATACATCGCTTACCCATATCATGAGTAAAGGCAAGGCATATTTAAGCCATTTGTGTGAAATATAAGCACCTCCAAACAAGGCAAAAGCTCCTAGCGGTGAAAAGTTTGGTGGTAAACTTAAAAAACGAGTACCTACCATAATAACTAATAATAGAGCGATCAAGACTGATTTCTTTCCCATTTGTTGTGCAAGTGTTTTTTGAATATACAAACTAATATAATGACACCTATTCAAGATGTAGTCATCATTTTTTCTATTGGTAACTTAGAAAGTTTTTACAAATTTAAATTAAAACTAGTGTAAAGCAAAAAGGTTGACCAAGATATCTATTAATCCTAGTTTATCATCTTAAGTACTCGTCCAAAAATACGTAAGATAAAAAACTAAGATTAAGCTAAGAACTATATGAACAAACCCCACGTCTCTTAGTGGCAAAAAAGCGCTAAAAC
>WTJX01000072.1 GCA_011524675.1 Cytophagales bacterium | reverse complement strand
ATGTATAATAACTGGTGGACAAATTCATTTGAAGTTTCTCGTTACCTTAAAAATAATCTTGCAAGCCTGACGGCAAAAACACGTTTGTTTCATGATACTTTGTATGCTTCAAATCTACCTATATGGTTGCTAGATCGTATGACATCTCAGTTTGCTGTTCTTAGAAGCCAAAGTTGTTGGTGGTCGGCAGATGGCTATTTTGGCGTTTGGGAAGGTGTAAATGAGACAAGTGGTTGTTGTGCGGGGAACTGTACACATGTATGGCAATACGCTCAGGGACATGCAAGACTATTTCCCGAATTGGGCAAAATAATGAGAGAACAAGATTACAGCTTTGAACTCAAAAATGGAATGGTGCCTAACAGGCATGGTAGTAAAGAATCCTTTGCTGATGGGCATTTTGGGACTATCTTAAACACTTATAGAGAATACCTCTGTAGTACTGATATGGATTGGTTGAAGTCTAAGTGGTTAAACGTAAAACATGCTATGGATTATGCTATTCATCATTGGAACCCTGCGCAGGATGGATATATGACTTCTATACAACATAATACCTTGGACGGTTCCTTTATGGGCTGTTCCTCATGGATAGGTACCTTATATCTCACTACCTTAGAAGCTAGCGCACGCATGGCAGACCTTATGGGGGATACTGATAGTGCGAAACACTATAGGGAAATACGTGAGTCGGGTCAAAAGCTTCAAAATGAACGTCTGTGGAATGGCGAATATTACATACAGAAGCAAGGGGAAAAAAGAATGCAAGACTACTTAGATGGCTGCCATATAGATCAGTTATTAGGGGAGTGGTGGGCATCTCAGTTGAACATAGATGAAAATTATCCTCAAGAAAGAACAAAGAAAGCCTTGGATTCTCTGTTGAAAAATAATTTTTTTACAGACTTTCATGGACAGTCTCTCAAACCAAGGCAATATGTAGAAAAGGAAGACGCAGGCATGAAAATGATTACATGGCCAAAGGAAAACCAGCCTGTACCGGGGATGAAATATGGTGATGAAACCATGACTGGTTTTGAGTATTCTGCTGGAGTAACCATGATACAAAGCGGAATGATAAAAGAGGGACTTACGGTGCTCAAAGCTGTATATGATCGATATGATGGTAGGCTTCGTACAGAGGGGGTTACTCCTACAAAAAATGGTCCTTGGGGATATTCGGGTAATCCATATGGTGATGATGAATGTGGTAAGTATTATGGTCGTTCATTAAGTATTTGGTCGGCATTATTGGCTTTGCAAGGCTTCTTATATGATGGTCCACAAAAGATCATTGGCTTTAAACCTAGGTTTAATATACAAGACCATACTAGCTTTTTTACTGTGGCAGAAGGGTATGGACTCTTCAAGCAAAGTAAACAAAGTAAACAAATGTCTGTCGAGATATTATTGACTTCAGGTGACCTATACTTAAAGGAAATAGTATTGGAGGTAGATAAACAACCTACAGCTGTAGGACTGTCTCTTGCAGGTAAAAAGGTATCTAATACATACAAATATCAGCCTAATGAAGAACTAAGGATTGTACTGGCTGAAGAACAGCTCTTAATAGCTGGAAAGAGTATTGATATTCAAGTTTTGATGTGATAAGTTTACTAGAAATCCAAAAGAGGGAAGGGAATAAGGAAGTATTTATCAGTCATTTGTCTATCTTACAAGGTTAAACCCTTCTGTTTTCAGACTACTGAACATAGTTTCTGTTTCCCTTCTTCTACGATATTATTTTATGTTTACCCTTGCTTCCCCGTTGGTAGTATTGATGAGATTACTTTGTTTTTATCAATATTTACCTTTCTGTTAGTTAATACCTTTTTAAGGTTGATACCATAGCCTAAAAGAGAAATCAAGGTCATGAGGAATCATAACACCTGAACTGGAGTATATGTAGGTAAGGATAACGATTTTACTTTCGTTTTCGTCAACATAATAATTACATAGTGAGGGAAAATAAGTAGTAATACCTGCGGAGGATACCTCAGAATAACTATAAGGTGAAAGGAGTAATGTTATTTGGCTTTTTTCAAGGTCGGTAATTTCATTTCCAGACTCATCTTTGAGTATCATTTCAAATCTACCAGTTGTTGCAGTATTGTTATTGTTTAAAATATC
>WTJX01000620.1 GCA_011524675.1 Cytophagales bacterium | reverse complement strand
GACTAAACGGGTTAACGCCTGTTAGTTCTGCCTTTTTTTTCTCCCTATCACTATGATTGTTAGAAGGCTTTGCAAAAGATAGTTTTGCAAAGTTTTCTTGTAACCTCTTTTAAGAGCATGTCGGATGTGGTGTTAAAAGAGATACAAACCTCTAGCTATAGAAAGATTTTAATTAGATAATCACATGTAACACAAACAAGGGTAGTTTGTTACAAAAGTTTGTACGCGTTGTTACTTACAAAAAGAGGCTTACAGACCTAGTTTTAAGCTATCGTTAAAAAAATAAAATATGACAACTCACAGAAAAAAGTTAATAGTATTGTCTGCTTTAATGCTAGCTATCTTGACATCCTTTGCAGAAAAGAAAGGAGAACAACATTTGAGCGAAGAAGAAATGCTTACAGAGTGGAACAAAATGCGTAAAAGTAAAACAAGCAGCCTCTCAAAGTTCAATAACGATAAGTTTGGTATGTTTATACACTGGGGGCTATATGCCATACCAGGAGGCACATGGAAAGGAAAAACCATCGAAGAACATCAAAAACTAACTCTAAAAGAAACAGGTTACCGATCTCCAAGAGTAGCGGAGTGGATACAACGTACAGCACGCATTCCACGAGCAGAATATGCACAGTTAGCCAATCAATTTAACCCCACATATTTTGACGCCGATAAAATAGCGCGCCTTGCCAAAGCCGCAGGCATGAAGTATCTCGTCATTACCTCAAAACATCATGACGGCTTTGCAATGTATCACTCCAAAGTAAACAAATACAATGTAGTAGATGCTACACCCTACAAAAGAGATGTAGTAAAAGAACTAGAGACAGCGTGCAAAAAGTATGGCTTAGACTTTGGACTTTATTACTCCCAAAACCTAGACTGGGCAGATGCTTCCAATACACATTATAAAAAGCTAAAAGAAAAAGACCCTAAGACAAGCAACTTTGGCGTAAATTTTTGGGACCCTAGCGACAATACATATGAAGAATACCTGGAAAATAAAGCTTTTCCGCAAATCAAAGAAATACTTAGTAACTACGACATCAAACAACTATGGTATGATACGCCAAAAAGACTAACCAAAGAACTAAGTTTTTCTTTTTACAAAGCCGCACATCAACACTCGCCCAATACCATTGTAAACGATAGAGTAGGTAATGAGTTCGGAGACTTTGGTATTCCGGGAGACAATAAGATACTAAGCGACCCAGATTCATATAACAAACCTTGGCAAACGGTAGGCACACTCAACAACTCTTGGGGTTACAAATCATACGACCAAGACTGGAAGTCAGTCAAAGAGTTAGTCTTTTGGTTAGTAGAGATCGTAAGCAAAGGAGGAAATTATATGCTAAACATAGGGCCAGACGGTACAGGTAAAGTACCAGAGCAATGCGTTACAAACTTAGAATATTTAGGCAAATGGATAGACATCAACGGAGAAGCCATTTACGGAACAAGTAAAAGAACTATTACCAAAGAAGGAAGTACAAAAGTAGCTGTAGAAGGTACAGGTAAGAGAGAAGAATTCAAAAATGCCGTAAACAATTTCAAAGCAGATGACATATGGTTTACACAAAAAGAAAATAATATATATGCTATAGCCATAGAGTACCCAAGCGACAATGTAGTAAAAGTCAAAAGCCTAGCAAACGAAAACATCACATCTGTAAGTTTACTTGGCTCCAACAAAAAAGTAACCTTTACTAAGAAAGGAGACTACATAGAAGTAAAGCTTCCCGAAAGAGTATCAGACTACGGTTACGTATTAAAATTTAAGAAATAAGTAGAAAAGCTTTAAATAGTTAGTCCCCTACCTCTCCAAGATGTTCTACAGAACATACCAATGATGTGTTTTATAACTCTCTGATAACCAGTGTTTTTTATTAAGTTCAGAAATCACAAAAACAAAAATCAAATGACAAACTTTTGTTTTTTGTTATTTGCTATTTCGTCATTCGGCTTTTTTGAGTTCTAAGAAGTCTGTTCACTCTTGGAGAGGAAATAAGTGTTTTTGGAAGATTGCTTATAGCGTAGAAAAAACTAGTGTACATAAATGATGGTTTTGCAAAGACATCTAAAAATCAAACAATAGCCATACTATGCTACATGCGCTAATCATTAATCA
>WTJX01000694.1 GCA_011524675.1 Cytophagales bacterium | reverse complement strand
TAACTATCATTCCTAAGACACCAATGTCCCTACCTTATCACCTTGTACTAGCTTAGTCAAGTTGCCTACTTTGTTCATATCAAAAACTACTATAGGCAATTTGTTTTCTTCGCAAAGTGTAAAGGCGGTCATATCCATTACTTTGAGTCCTTTTTGGATGGCTTCTTTGAAAGTTATAGCATCATACTTTGTAGCATTAGGATCTTTTTCTGGATCGGAAGTATATATACCATCTACCCTAGTGCCTTTGAGTACTACATCTGCTTCTATCTCTATGGCTCTCAAACTTGCAGCCGAATCAGTAGTAAAATAAGGGTTTCCTGTCCCTGCACCAAAGATGACTATTCTACCTTTTTCGAGATGTCTTATCGCTCTACGTCTGATAAAGTTTTCGCATACTTGCTCTACGTTCAAACCAGACATGAGCCGTGTGTTTAGCCCACTTTGCTCTAGATTGCTTTGTAAGCCTAACCCATTGATGAGCGTTGCTAGCATGCCCATATAATCACCTTGCACCCTATCTATACCTGTGCCTTCTGCTTGCACTCCTCTAAATATATTCCCCCCTCCTATCACGATAGCTACTTCAACACCCAGTTGGTTTACTTCTTTTATTTCATTGGCATATTGTGAAAGTCTCACAGGGTCTATGCCGTATTGTTGGCTACCAAGTAGGGCTTCTCCGCTTAGTTTTAGAAGGACTCTTTTGTATTTCATGGATATTGATTTAGTACCTTTATGTTCAAATTAGACAAATATACTACTAGTAGCTTTAGTTGTTCACATGTACAGTGTCATCTTATCCCCATTTTTGATTTTGCGTTTGCATAGCTAGGTTGTTTCTTTACTTTTACCTACGATTAGTAGCATTCGGCAAAGTAGGGCTAAATTCTAAGACGCTTTTTACCGAACATATTTCTTATAGGAGACTTTGCATACTATTTAAATACACGGCAAGAGAAAAATGAATAAAAGAAAAGTAATCAATGACCCAGTATATGGTTTCATCAATATCCCTACAGATTTGATTTATGACCTTATAGAGCACCCTTGGTTTCAGCGACTACGAAGAATAAAGCAGTTAGGACTGACAGAATTTGTGTATCCAGGTGCCTTACATACACGTTTTCATCATGCCATAGGAGCCGTTCACTTGATGAACAATGCCTTATTGCATCTTAGGGAAAAAGGCGTAGCCATCTCAGATGAAGAGATGGAAGGAGCTTTTGTAGCCATACTGCTACATGACATAGGGCACGGTCCTTTCTCTCATACCTTAGAGTCAACGCTTTTTGAAGGCATACATCATGAGTTTTTGTCTTTGCACCTAATGCAAGAGCTAAACCAACAATTTGATGGTAAACTAAGTTTGGGCATTCAGATTTTTGAAAATACCTACCATAGAAAATGCTTTCACCAACTAGTGTCTGGGCAGTTAGATGTAGATCGTCTAGACTATCTACAGCGCGATTGCTTCTTTACTGGAGTATCAGAAGGCTCTATAGGTGCTGACAGAATCATCAAAATGCTCAATGTAGTTGACGATCAATTGGTAGTAGAAGAAAAAGGTATTTATAGTATCGAAAATTTTCTCAATAGCCGTAGATTAATGTATTGGCAAGTATATCTACACAAAACTAGTGTTGTCGCAGAGCAAATGCTGATACTGCTGTTCAAGAGGTTAAAGTCACTACTTGCCAAAGGCGAAGATTTTAATCTTTCCCCTAGTTTAAAAAATATTGCCAATTGCAAAATTGACTCAACAAAGGACATCACACCTGCGTTAATCAATGATTTTGTACAGCTTGACGATTATGATATTTGGGCTGCTGTAAAAATGCTACAACATCACCCAGACAAAGTATTACATACCATCGCTACGCAATTTATCCAACGAAAATTATTCAAGCTAGAACTATCTTCTCACAAACCTTCTGATGAATATATACAAAATGTGGAAAGGTATTTGCAAAATATGTATTCGGAAGATTTTTCTTTTTACTGTAGTCATGGGAAAATAAGTAATGAAGCTTATGTATCTAGCAAAAAGAAAATTTATATCCTTACCAAAAAAAATAAGGTCATAGATATCGCCGAGGCATCTGAGTTACCCAACATCAAAGCAATAAGTAAAGTAGTAGAGAAACACTTTTTGTGTTATCCAAAAACATTAGAGATTAGAGGTTAGAGATCGTTTTACAGTGATTAGAGATTAGTGTGGGGTCATGGGTTATGAGTTATGGGTGATGGGTGTTTTAGTGATCTTTTTACAGTGATTAATGATTAGTGGTTAGTGATTTAGAGTGATGGGTTATGAATTATGAGTGTTTTATAGTGATTAATGATTAGTGTTTAGTGATTAATAAAAAGCTCAAAACGCATACCGCAAAACGCAAGTCGCAAGTCGCAAAATAGTGATTAATAAACTTTATACATTTGTACTAAAGACTTTGTACTCAATACTAAAGACTAGATTTTAACTTGAACACACGAACACACGAACACTTAAACACATTTAAAAAACGTAGAACTTAAAACCTAAAACGTATAAAATGAAATTTACATTGAAGCAGGTTGCGGACTTTGTGGGAGGTAATGTAGAAGGAGACTTAGAGGCGACTGTAAGCTCTTTGGGAAAAATAGAAGAAGCAACGACTACCGATTTAACTTTTTTGGCTAATACTGCTTATGAAGAATACATCTACACAACCAAAGCTATAGCCGTAATGGTTTCGCAAGGTTTTAAGCCTAAGAAAAAAATTACTACTAACCTCATAAGAGTTGAAAACCCTTATTTTTCTTTCACTCAGATTTTAGAGAAATACCAACAAATGACAAGTATGTCAAAAGTAGGTGTAGAATCCCCCTCTTTTATCTCTCCCAGTGTAACTCTTGGCGAAGATACTTACATAGGTGCATTTGTGTATATTGCTGACCAATGCAAAATAGCTAAAGATGTAAAAATATATCCTAATAGCTATATTGGTGATAATTGTGAGATTGGAGAAGGTACTATCATACATGCAGGAGTAAAAATATATCCAAACACTAGCATTGGGAAACATTGTGTCATTCATGCCGGAGCAGTAATTGGTAGTGATGGTTTTGGCTTTGCCCCCAATCAAGATGGTATATACAAAGCCATCCCACAGATCGGTAAAACAATCATAGAAGATCATGTTTCTATAGGAGCTAATACTACAATAGACAGAGCTACTATGGGAGCTACTATCATCAAAGAAGGGGCAAAATTAGACAACCTTATTCAAATAGCCCATAATGTAGTTATAGGTAAAAACACAGTAATGGCAGCACAAGTAGGCATAGCGGGCTCAACCAAAATAGGTGATGATTGTCAGTTTGGTGGTCAGTCTGCTGTGGCAGGGCATTTGACCGTAGCAAACAAAACTACACTTGGTGGCAAAGCAGCCACTATAAGCCCTATCATTGAGCCCAATCAATTTTTGGTGGGGCAACCTGCCCAATCTAAAGAAGCAATGACAAGCGACCTAATTAATATCAAAAGAATTCCTAAAATACAGAAACAAATAAAAGAATTGAAGGAAAAAATAGTACATTTGATGAATGACCCAGCAAAGAAGTAGCTTTTCTTAAATTTAAATGGACAATAGACAACACACATTAGCTTCATCATTTCATCTATCAGGCGTAGGATTACATACGGGTACCTATGCAGATATTGAAATAGCACCAGCGCAAGCAGGGCACGGCATTCAATTTCAACGTATAGACTTGCCACAACAACCTATCATTGCGGCTGATGTCAACTTAGTTTCTTCCTTAGAACGTAGTACTACCATAGCACAAGAACAATGTAAGGTAATAACTGTAGAGCATTGTCTAGCAGGACTAATGGGGATGAAGGTCGATAATGCACTTATTAAAATAAATGGACCAGAAGTCCCTATCCTTGACGGTAGTGCCAAAGCTTTCATTGACGAGATTCAAAAAGTAGGACTTTGTCCTCAACCAATAGAAAGAGAGTTTATTGAGGTACAAGAAGAACTCTTTTACGAAAATAAAGAAAAAGGCATTTCCCTACATATTAGTCCCCACCATAGTTTTGAAATAGATGTGCACATTGCATACAACACCAGCATCCTCAGTAATCAAAAGGCATCTTTAACAAAGATTGAAGATTTTGCTTCGCATATTGCTCCTGCTAGAACCTTTTGTTTTTTGCATGAACTAGAGATGCTGTTTCGTAGTGGGCTTATCAAAGGTGGTGATATAAGCAATGCCGTTGTATTTGTAGATCAAAAAGTAGAAGAACAAAAGTTGGCAGAAATAGCTAGATTATTACATAAACCCAAACTAAAAGTCAACGATAAGGGCTTTTTAAACAATACTACTTTACGATTTGATAATGAGCCTGCACGACACAAACTCTTAGATGTCATTGGAGATTTAGCTTTATTGGGCAAGCCTATCAAAGGAAAAGTTATAGCTCACAGACCCGGACACGCTGCCAATGTAACTTTTGCGAAGCTAATACAAGAAGCTTTTGTGTTTTCTAAAGAGATAAAAAGATAAGTATCTATTCGCTAAAGCACATATACTATTTTAGTTTTTCTAGACTTTTAACTAAACATTTTTCGTGAATGAAGCTATTAGCCTTTAGGTTAGTAGCTTGTCAATCCATATTATAAAGGGACACACTGCCCACAGCTCACAGTCCAAAGCTATCGACTAAAAACCATGGACTATGGACTATGGACTATCAACTACAAACTATGTTTCCATATAATGTGAAGGCAAGCCCACCTCTTCATCGTCCCATAGTTGTGTTACATGATATTTGATGTACGTATTAGGACCAAGGTCTTTGGATGTAGCTATCTGCAAACTATAGTTAAAGGTAGTACCTACCCATCTGAGCTTTATTTTGAGCGGTCTCCAAAAGCTAAAGCGTGCTTGTGTGTGTCGTATGCTATGATGAGAATTGCCATAAGCACTCGTAGCAATAGCATGTACTATGGCATGTACTCCAGTTTTGTAAGCTCCTGCCCTCGCCACTACTTCAAAGGCCGTACAATGATTTAGCTGATCTACGATCGTATGCCAGTTACCATCGGCAGGGGCTGTATCACGTGCCATAGCCGTGCCTACCCTTCCTTTCATGCCTACAAAGCCTGCTACCTCCAAGGGATAACAAGGCTCTTCAGTATGAATACCTACGTCATTACCCAACGACAGTACTGTAGGAGCTTCCTCCTCTCCTATTTCTTGCTTTACAAAGTTTAGCCTCTTTTCTGTATTCGTATTTCCCTTACTATCTTTAAGTGCTATACTCCATTGTGGAGCATAGTCTGTCAGTTTCTTGAAAAATGAAATCAAAGCGTTGGAACTTCCCGTAGGCGAAAGCATCAAACCCTCCTTCATAGACTTTGAAAAGCCATCGTCTATTTTGTTGACTCCAGAGTCAATGATGTCTTCAAAGCTGCTTTCGGTAGGCATGCTTCCATTCTTAAATAAGTTCTTTAATGTCTTACGGTCTTTAAGTGCCATCCTTAGTTATTTTGAAATAATAAAATCTGTCCCTAATTCCATATTGTTGATTGTTCTAGCTTTGGGTGCTTCATAGCTTTGGTCGTCTATCAGCGTGATCTCATGATCTCTCGCCGATACCATAATGGACCAAGGATATATAGGGCTAATTTCTTCTGCGTTTTCTTTTTCTTTTGCACTATCGTACATGCTATACTTATCGTTCTTAGCTACTATTTTTAGCATAGAAAACTCTGTTACATACTGTACATAGTCCAAGGTTTGTATAAAAGCCAGTACTTCTGAGCGATACTTGCTCACGCCAAACTCTTCATCGTCATCTGCCTCTACTAACCAAGGATTCAAAAACTCTATGATATGTACGCGCAACTGACGGATATAAAAGCTGTCTGACTCCTCTCCTACAAAGGATACCTTGCAGATGATGCGAATTTGCTCATAAAAAGGATTAGAAACAATGACATCTACAAAGGGAGACACATGTTTTTGTAAATATTCTGTAATTTCTGAGAGTACAGCAACATTAAACTGAGGGCAGAAAGCATCATCAAGGTGTGAGATATCTGGGATAACGACTACACGTACAGTACCTGGTAGTACAAGGTTTGGAATGCTTTTATAATTGTCTGCTAATGTAGCTTCTGCCGTAAAGCACTTCACTTTAAACACTTGCGGAAACTGTTCTAGTACCAGTTGTTCATAATCAAGCCTATTGATAGCGCGTTTTTTATGACTCAAACGCTCACTTAGACGTACATAAAAATGCTTTTCACTCTCCTTCGCTCTACCTTTGAAGCTCTTGATAGGCTGTATGGTTCGTTCTATCGCTTTTTGTTCGCCAGCCATATGTGTAATGCTATAGGCAGCTAAGCTGTGACTATCGCGTTGGGCATCTTCTTCTACTTGCCATATAGCATGAACACCATTCTCATAAATGGCTTTTACTTTGGCAAAATGTGTGGCATGTTGTGAGACTGTTGCCTTGATCCAGTAATACGCATTGTCAACGATCGTGTTTTTTCGATTGATTTGTTTAGGAATCTTTAGTTCAATGATGCCAGAGTTGACAAAGCCATATGTACTATCCGAAATAATACTAGTACTGTCCATTTTGACCCATTGGTTATTTTTCAAATACCACCACGACACTTTAGTCCCAAGTGCCGAGAGAGCGTTTGTTTCTTCATGGTTCATCTCAAAAAGTAACGATATCCTCCCTGCATATGGGTAATCGTTAAAGCCAAGCAGAAGACTGGCTTCCTCTGTCTCAGTAGGCATCAAAGGAAGCTTTTGGTCAGGAGACTTCAAAGGAACCTCTTCATAACCAAAAGGGTGCAAATGATAAAAACGTACTGCCTGAGATGCCTGTTTACCACTACCAAATGCACTCAAATAAGCACGATAACTCATGCTTATTTTTTCTACTTTGGGAGTAAAAGGTTGAGGTGGGTTTTCTAAGGTCGGTTGTTTCTTTTTAACTTGACCATTTTTCAATACCGTTTCTGAAAGTATGTTAGCGTAATCT
>WTJX01000304.1 GCA_011524675.1 Cytophagales bacterium | reverse complement strand
GGTCAGTTTAGTAACTAGCCAGACTGCGGGGGGAGCACATGGCTTCTATCCCTAAGGCATACTTTAAACTAAGTTTCTCTAAGATAAGTTAGGATTAGCTCAGTGGTCTTACTACTTATAGAAGGCTTAGCAAAAGATGGTTTTGGAAAGCTTTCTCATAATAATTATTACGTATAAACAACTAAAAAATCATGCTTAAAGAAGTCGAATATTACTCGGAAATGATTCCCACCTACATCTCAATACTAGCTTTTGCTACTATTTTTATGGAATGGGGGATCCTAGGTCTATTAAAGAAAATCAAAAGCCATAAAGAAGGTGGTGTAAGTGTTTTGAGTGCCATCATAACATTTTTTCCTCTTTTTGTGATTAACTCATTCATCACATTTACCGTCATGTTTTGGCTGTATCAATATCGTGTCTTTGATATCGGTTTTGAATGGTATTACTGGGTATTAGCCGTTATAGCTTACGATTTTATGTGCTACTTCATTCATTTTATTTCGCATAAAGTTCGTATCCTTTGGTGTATTCATAGTGTTCATCATTCCTCAAAGGAAATGAAGGCATCAGCAGGAGCTAGGGTGTCCATATTTGAATGGTTTCTAAGTCCACACCTTATGCTTTGGTTGCCATTGTGTGGTTTCCATCCTTTTATGATTGTTATTGTCGAGGGGCTATCTCAGGCTTATGGCATATTTACTCATATGCACCAAAAATCTCTCCCTAGCATCAGGTTTGCAACTGTTTTAGAGTATCTCTTTATCTCACCATCCTTACATTTAGTCCATCATGCCAAAAATGACATCTATATAGACACCAACTTTGGTCAAACATTCTCGTTTTGGGACAGACTATTTAAAACATATCAATCAGAAATCGCGGTTGAGAAACCCATCCTAGGGCTTGTAAAAGAGATGAATAGCGAAAATCTACTACAGACGCAGACATCTGAATTTGTAGCACTTTGGCGCGATCTGAAAAGCACAAATAATATCATCTATCAAATCAAATATCTACTCATGCCTCCTGGCTGGAGTCATACAGACGTGAGTCAAACTGCCCATTATGTTCGCAAAAAGGCTTTGTTGAACAGGGCAGAATAGAAAAACCTTCTCATAACTTATTAAATAAATAATACAAACACCATGATTGATGTTACCTGGCAAAAGTACGATACAATACAGGAGATACCTCTCATAGTTTGGGATCATTATGTCTCCCCAAAGTCTTGCCTTAATAGCCACAAGGCCTTATTGACGATCGAACAAACCGACAGCCAATCAAACTTAAGCTATTACCTTGCCTACGACAAAAGGGAGAAACTCATCGGCATTTCCCTAGTTAATGAGTTTAGGCTAGATCTCATACTAGATATGCCACCATTCTTACATCCTTTAATTAAGGGGGTAAGAAGAATTTATCGAAACTTCTTGATGCCAAAACTAATACAAACAGCCACCTTAGAGTCTTATGGTAAACATTTTTGGTTTGATGAAAGCATATGGGGTTTTAGCGATTTTACAGCACAACTATTTCTGGAGGTAAAAAGAACGACCAAGAGTTTTAATGCTTTCCTCTTTAGAGATATTATCTGCGAAAAATTGTCTAAAGAAGAAAGAGGACATTTTGAGCAGTCTTTTCCCAACAACCTATTTAAAAAAATCTCACCAATGCCCATTGCACATCTTGATATACAAGGTGTTGCATCTAGGGAAGATTATTTAAAATCACTGAAGTCGAGAGATCGATATACGATAAACAAGGCAGTAAAGAAAAGAGTGAAAAATGAAATTGAGTTTGAAATCATGGAGGACTATACTCATTTAATTGATGACTTATATCCTATGTATCTAGACGTAAATAGTAGGGCGAAGGAATTTAAAAGTCATCCCTTGCCTAAAAACTTTTTTTATCAAATCAAGGAGAATTTTAAACAAAAATCTTACGTTCATCTATTTAAAAAAAATGAACGTATAGTGGGGTTTTCCCTTATTATCGAAGCAAATGGCGCTTGTAATATCTTTCTAGTAGGCTTGGATTATCAATACAATACAAAAGTCGATATGATGTACAACATCTTGCTAGAAGGAGTAACGGAAGCCATCGCACACAATTGCAAAAGTGTAGAAT
>WTJX01000201.1 GCA_011524675.1 Cytophagales bacterium | reverse complement strand
TTCTTTTCCACTCGGAATTGATTTCACAAAAAATAAGAGTAATTTTAAAGCGATAAGTTAGTTGAATAAAACAGCCACTAAGTTTTAAAAACAGAATACAATGCAACAATATTTGGATTTGATGAAGCACATCTTGGAAGACGGTACGCATAAGGCAGACCGTACTGGTACAGGCACAATAAGTGTTTTTGGTTACCAAATGAGGTTTACACTTTCCGATGGCTTCCCCCTACTTACGACCAAAAAAGTACACCTTCGCTCCATCATCCATGAGCTATTGTGGTTTTTGAAGGGAGATACGAATATACAGTACCTCAAAGAAAATAAAGTTTCTATTTGGGATGAGTGGGCAGACGAAGAAGGAAATCTAGGACCAGTATATGGGCATCAGTGGCGCTCTTGGCCTACTAAAGATGGAAAATATATAGACCAAATTTCTCAAATCATAGATCAACTCAAAAACAATCCCGACTCTAGGAGAATGATCGTTAGTGCATGGAATGTTGGAGAAATAGAGCATATGGCCCTACCACCTTGTCATGCTTTTTTTCAATTTTACGTCGCAGACGGAAAACTATCATGCCAGCTTTACCAAAGAAGTGCCGATGTATTCCTTGGAGTGCCATTTAATATTGCTTCCTATGCTTTGCTTACGATGATGATTGCCCAAGTGGTAGGCTTGCAAGTAGGGGACTTTGTGCATACCTTGGGAGATGCTCATCTCTATACAAATCACATTGAACAGGCAAAACTACAATTGAGCAGAGATACTCGACCGATTCCAACAATGACGATTAACAAAAACGTAAAAACGATTTTTGACTTTAAGTATGAAGATTTTAAGTTAACCGATTACAACCCTCACCCTCATATCAAAGCAGAGGTCGCCATTTGATGTTAAGAAGGCTTTGCATAACTAAGGTTTTGCGCTTAGTCAAGGCTTTCAAAATTTTAAAAGCACAGTTTACTGATGGTAAATTCAGTGAAAAATAAAAAAGTTAAAACACTACAGGTGCTTTACCAAACGAATACTTCTTATAGCATTATGACGTGTATAAGACCAAAGCTTAGTTTTGGTATCATTATGTTTGTTTACTTTTTTTTAATTCTACTTTAGGATGTTAGGGCGTTTACCCTCGGGTCGGACTTCTTACAGATACAGGCGCAGACTGGCTCTGATCTAACGCATAAAAATCCAAGTTTAGTTTTGTTTTAACTTCATAAAGTAGAATTAAGAAGGCTTTGCAAAATCATCTTTAAATAAAGAAGTTGGCAGACAACCTAAACTAAACTTAAAACCTATATAACTCATGGAAACTTACTTAGAAACGACCAAAAACGTTTATAGAGAAGCTGCACTAACACCCGATGTGGGACTATGCTGTACTACTACTCCTGTATGGCAATTGCCGGATTTGAACATACCAAAAAAGATGTTGGAAATGAACTATGGTTGTGGCAGTACAGTTAACCCAAGAGATTTAGTAAATGACCCAACCATATTATACGTAGGAGTAGGTGGAGGTATGGAACTACTCCAATTTGCCTATTTCAGCAGAAAAAAAGGTGGCGTCATAGGCTTGGATGTTGTGGATGAAATGCTAGAAGCTAGTGCCCAAAACTTTGGCAAAGCAGAAGAAGAAAACAAATGGTTCAGCAAAGAATTTATTGACCTCAGAAAAGGTGATGCTCTAAATCTGCCTATAGAAAATGAATCGGTTGATGTTGCTGCACAAAACTGTTTATTCAATATCTTTTCTCATGCTGACCTAAAAAAAGCATTAAGTGAAATGTATCGGGTATTAAAGCCTCATGGTAGATTGGTATTATCTGACCCTATCAGCGAAAATAACATGCCCGAAAACTTGAAAATAGACGAACGCCTGAGAGCTTTGTGTTTGAGTGGTGCTTTACCTTTGCAGCAATACATAGATATGATTACGGACATAGGTTTTGGTACGGTAGAAATTAGAGCAAAAAGACCTTACAGAGTACTAGATACGGACCACTATGATACGGACCAAAATATTTTTATCGAAAGTGTAGAAGTATGTGCTATCAAAGACCCTATGCCTGCGGATGGTCCTTGTGTATTTACTGGAAAAACGGCTATTTATTTTGGCAATAATGCCTTT
>WTJX01000041.1 GCA_011524675.1 Cytophagales bacterium | reverse complement strand
TTCCACGAAAGTGGTTTTTATAAAATGAAGAAATGAAACAATTAAAAAATGAATGGTTTTGATTTGAGATTTTGAGATCATAAGACTGTTAGATTTTAAGACTATAAGACTTTAAGATAAAAGACGTAAGACAATTGACTAGTTACTATTGAACGATTGACTATTTTTAAAAAACAATAAAACTAAAAGCTAAAAGCCAAGAGCTAACCGCTAAAAGCTTATAGACTACGGACTCACTATACTAGCTACTCCCCCCCTAGAGCCTAATCGTAAAGACGTATTAACGTAAAGACATAGATACGTATTGACGTAGCGACCTTGACGCGTGATTTTATTCCACGAAAGTGGTTTTTATAAAATGAAGAAATGAAACAATTAAAAAATGAATGATTTTTTTTTGAGATCATAAGACTATAAGATTTTGAGACTTTAAGATCATTAGATTATAAGACAAAAGACATCAGAAAATAAAGACGTAAAAACGTAAAGACATAAGGACGTAAAGACCTACAGACGCAAGAACGTATTAGTTTTCTTGAAAATTGTGTACATCGTCTGTTACTATTTTTTTTCGTTGGTCTTCGCCTTGGACTAACAAATTCACATTGTTGAATGTAATGTTTTTTGCATGCCTTATGTATGCTCCCCATGAAGGCAATACACCAAAAAAGAATTGCTCTGGATAGCGCGCGATGTCTTCTGCTATGGCTCGTTGTGTATGTTCGCTTGTTCCGCCACCTGGGTAGGTAATGTGTATATTTTCTAAGGTTATGTCTTCTATGTAATGGTCGGGGATGCCTGTTATCATGATGCCCATACGGTCGAGTGAGGTGTGACTTACATGTGCCACTATATCCTTTATCTGTATATTTTTAATACTGCCTACTTGCTCTGGTGCTATGCTTGGAGGTTCGTTGCCTGTATAGAGTCCTTGGTATTGCTTCCCTCTATTGCCTAAACGTATGAAGAATGGACCACCTACTTTATCCATGACTAGGCGACTAAGCTCTACATTTTCTAGTTTTCCTCCGTCTACGGCTTGCAGCTTTACTGCTCCCATGGGACAGTCGTGAAACCATGAGTCTATGACTTTGATATTTTGAAAACCTGTCTTAGAGGACGTGCCACATTTGAAGCCTGCGGTATGACTACTGATGTCGCAGTTTTTGACGAGGATGTTTTTACAAGGACGGTTTGTTGTACTTTTGAGACAGACGGCATCGTCTCCTGCATGTATTTTACTGTTTTCTATAACGACATCTTGACACCCGTCTAAGTCTATGCCATCATTATTAGGATTGTTTTCTTTGCTATCTATAGTAACGGCATCGAAATGTAGGCCTGTACAGTTGATGAGATGTAGTCCCCAAAAAGCTGGATTGGTAAAGGTAGTCGATGAAAAACGCAGGTGCTGACAGTTGACAAAGATGAGTAGCTGCGGACGGTGTGGGCGTTCTTTTTGCCCTTTGATCTTTTGTGGAAAGATGTGAGGGTAGCCTCTGCCATCTATCGTACCTAAACCTTCTATGCTGATGTTGGTGGCGTCTTGTGCATAGAGTAAGGCTTGGTCGAAGCCTTCTATGTCGGCATGCCCTTCGATGGGATAGTCTTTGATGTCATGACTACCATAGAGGTAAGCGCCATTTTCTAACGATAGGGTAATATTGCTTTTCAGGTATAGTGTGCCTATGATGTAGCTGCCTCTTGGTATACGTACTGTTCCACCTCCTTCTTTGTGGCAGGCGTTTATAGTTTCTTGAATGGCTTTGGTGTCCTTCGTGAGGCTATCTCCTTTGGCTCCATAGTCTTTGACATTGAGTATCAAAGGCTCAGCAAAAAAGGAGGATGTGCTTTCTTTATTTGCTGTTTGCTTACAAGATGATAAGATAAATACTATACTTAATGAAAGTAGTTGGCTTAAAACGAGGGTAGATTGTTTCTTAAAAAGTTGCAACATATTGTTTTTTTAGTGCTCATAGACATACTTGATTTTCACTATACATTAAAATAGGCATGTCCTTGAGCACTAATTTGCAAAACTTTTCTCTAAACTCACCAAAAAAAAGAGTTAAAACATTGTTATATCCAGGTTAACCGCTTTTAAAAATTCATGACAGACTGCCTAAAATCATCGTTTA
>WTJX01000515.1 GCA_011524675.1 Cytophagales bacterium | reverse complement strand
TAAAAGAGCTTTGTGAAGGTGCAATAAAAGGGTCTGAACCTCCAAAAAAATGACTTGATTGATTTTCTAAAGATGAAGTTGGCACATTGTTTTCTTGCTCTTGTGCTTTAGCTTGAACAAAAGGGGTTTTGTCCTGCAAGGGTTTTGCAGATTTTGAGAAAGATCTATTTTTTTTTTGGTTTAAAAGCATTAGTTAGTTTATAAGGCTCTTAACAAATGTAAATATTATCGTGTACCCCTTACTTCTTGTGTGAGCACAGTATGACTCAGCCAACCAATTGTACTTGTAAGTGGACCATCTACTACTTCTACTTCTATCATATTATTTCTTGGATCACCAGCTTGAAAAGGCCCTGAAAAGCCTGTCTCTTTTACACGAGTACCATTAGGTAAATTTGTATTAGGCATATAAGGCATGCCTTGGTTTAGCGCTACACCGCCAGCTTGATTTACTACAAAAACGTCAACAATAGGCAAATCTACTGTTGGCCTACCGATATCAATTTGTTTTGTACTTGCTACTGGTACAATGGTAACTACAGTATTACCTGATACCGTTACTCTTGCGAAAAATACGTTGGTAGTATTTGCCTGTCCTGAAGCAAGTATTTCTATCTGTGTGTTATTAGGTATATTCACAGAACTACCCTGAACGACTACGGGAGAACCAGAAGCAATGGAAATTTCTGGAGAGTTTGGTAGAGCTACAGAAGTAGCTCTACCTATATTTTCAGTGGCGTTGTTCCAGACAAGCGCTGCAGACATAAAGGTATTACTTGGCACACCCATGGAAACAATACTGAGTGGTAATCGAGTAAAATTACCTGAACCGTCTCGCTCCCATCCCCATTGTACTGAACCATAATACATTCCTTGTTGTGTTCCACTAATTGCAACGGCTGTGGTTTCAAATATCTGTCCAGAATTATTCATCACAGGTACATTAGGATTGTGCGGTGCATCATGTAAGGTAGCATCTTGAGGTCCTTGCAATGTACCTGACTGATAATATCTGAACCCATAAGTAGCACCTCCACCGTGAGAAATCCCTGTTACATTCATATTAGTTGTTACATGAGCTGTTTGAGCGGCAGTTAATTGCTGTTCATTGTTCACATCATAGCTAGCCATATCTTGCTGGTTAGCACCAGCATTTGGATTTGACTTTGAGTGGTAAACTGGGCTTGGATGATTTGGTAGATGATCTACAGCATAGCCTTGACCTTCTCCGCTTGTTGTCATTCTTCTTCCTCTATACCCAGCAGTATCTACTGCTCCACCAAAAGTACCTTTTGCAATTTGAACCAGTCCTATTTTGGATGAATCTACGTTGTTATTGGGAGAAAACTTAAGATGCATATTAATCCCTACTTCTGGGTTTCCTGACTCAGTTGACTTAACATCATTGTACTGAATGGTATCAAAATCTCCAAAATGAGTTGGTACCCTTTGAATCATTAAGGGAGCGCTTTGATCAATACTTTGTTGAAGATTTAAAGGTGAGTTTTGAATAGCTTTGTTTTTGTTTCTTTGCAAAGGACTAGTTTTTCCTTGCTGAATCGTATGTGTCAACTCATGAGCTAGTAAATGCTTTCCTTCCTTGGATTCTGGGTTATATTGCCCTTTGTTAAAATATATATCATTTCCATTGGTAAAGGCTTTGGCTCCTAGGTCTTTGCTCATTTGAACGGCATTGTCGTCTGTATGGATTTTGACATTGCTGAAATCTGTCCCAAAGCTATTACTCATAAAAGCGTTGGTTGGTTCATTCATGGGGCTACCTTTTCCTTTGGAGTTTTGTAATTTGCTCTCTACGGAAGATTGTTTTGGTGAGGCTTTCCCTTCTTTTTTTGTTTGAATTTCTTTTTCTTCGTCCTTTTTTTGGACTTTTTCTTCGTGTTGGCAAGCATCACACTTTGCCTGTACTGCTTCTTCCTCTTCTTGTTTTTGTACAGCTTCCTCTTCTTCCTTTTTCTGCACACTTTCCTCCTCTTCCATTTTCTGGATGCTCTCTTCTTCTTGTGCCATTTGTTGAATGGGCTCTTCTTCGCCTTCCATTTTTTGTACAAATGGTGTTACAGACTCTGCTAATGGTTTTTGTTGTATTTCTTCTTTGTTCCCCATCTTTTGGATGGCTGGGGCA
>WTJX01000166.1 GCA_011524675.1 Cytophagales bacterium | reverse complement strand
CTTGATCTTCGTAAAGCGTTTTAGTCCCATGCTCATCATTTTTAGCTCGTCTCCTTGTGCAAAGGTATTAACAGCATCTAAGCCTATTTTATTGATGGCAAACATAGCATCATATATAAACACCTTAGTCATATTGATGTAGTTGGCAGCGGCTTCTTCTCCGTGAGCGTCAATATATTTTTCTGTTCTCAACAAAGCAGACTCTGCCTGATAGAGGTAATTAATCATATCTGCTACATTCATCAATACTTCTTGCTCCTCTGGTAGTGCTTTCATCAACTTCTGTACGGCCGCGCCTGCTACCATGAGGATGGCTTTTTTCATGTTTTTGACGGCTTTCTTTTCTTCTGCCAATACGGAAGAATCTCCCTCACCAAAGTCTGGAATGCTCATCAGCTCTTTTTGCACTGCCATAGCAGGAGTCATCAAGTCTAACTCTCCTTTCATGGCTTTCTTTACAAACATATCTACGGTCAAGAGACGGTTGATTTCGTTTGTTCCTTCAAATATTCTGTTGATACGAGAGTCTCTGTACGACCTGTCCATAGGTGCTTCGGCAGAGAAGCCCATTCCTCCATAAATCTGTACGCCTTCATCTACTACATAGTCTAGCATTTCTGAGCCTATGACTTTGGTGATGGCACACTCTATGGCAAACTCTTTGGCTGCTTCTTGCACCGCTTCTTCATAAGACTTGCCTTCTTCCATGAGGGCGTGTTCCATATTTCCGATGTCTTGTCCAGCGCGGTACATCGAAGACTCTACCGTAAAAATCCTTATGGCTTGCTCTGCAAGCTTATATTTGATCGCACCAAACTCATGCAAGGATTTTTTGAATTGCTTTCTTTCGATAGAATAGTTTATCGCTTGTCTAGCGACTTGCTTGGCAGAACCCAAGGTTGCAGCACACAGCTTGATACGACCAATATTCAAAATACCAAAAGCGATGTAGTGCCCTTTGCCTATCTCTCCCAATACATTTTCTACAGGTACTTTTACATCATTCAAAAACACTTGACGTGTGGACGATCCTTTGATTCCCATTTTTGGCTCTTCATTGCCAAGGCTAAGCCCTTCTGTTCCCTTCTCTATGATAAAGCCCGTGAAATGCTCACCATCTATTTTGGCAAATACCACAAATACATCTGCAAAGCCTGCATTGGTGATCCACATTTTTTGACCGTTTAGGACATAATGTTTCCCATCGTCAGAAAGTACAGCTTTGGTTTTTGCTGCCATAGCATCCGAACCTGAGCCTGGTTCTGTAAGGCAGTAACTTGCTTTTAGCGATCCATCTGCCAAGCCTGGCACATATTTTTTCTTTTGTTCTTCGTTACCAAAGTATAAGATAGGCAGTGTACCTATCCCTGTATGTGCCATCAATGCTACTGCAAAGGAGTGCCCTTGCCCTAAGTTTTCACTGGTAAAAAGGGAAGTATTAAAGTCTGCGCCAAAGCCTCCATATTCTTCTGGAATAGAGATACCTAGCAGCCCTAGTTCGGCGGACTTTTCAAGTAGCGAAGGCATAAGCCCTTCTTCCATGCTATCTATTCTATCGAGGATAGGTGTTACTTCTGTTTGTATAAACTCCGAACAGCTTTGCGCCATCATCTTTTGCTCTTCTGTCCACTCCTCTGGCGTGAACATATCCTTTGCTTCTAGATCTGAAATGAGGAATTGTCCTCCAGTGATGTTTTTAGTGTTTGTTTCCATGGTTTTTGGTTTTAAATTGTGATGATAAACGATATGCGCAATGCGATATGCGAATTGCGCTAATTAGTTATTTTTTAACGCTTCAATAAAGCGATAAATCATCTTTTGAATTTTATCAGTGGTGTCTAATAATTCATTAGATTTATCTTTGTTAATATAATTTAGTTCTCGACAATAAATGAGTTGTGTTTGAAGTTCATACGCTGAGCCACTGGCAATACTTAAAAATCTACTAAAATCTTTATTTGAATTTCTTCCTGCACCTTCAGCAATATTTGATGAAATGGATATGGCACACCTTCTAATTTGAGATGATAATCCAAAAACTTCACTTTTAGGAAATGTTTTAGATACGTTATATATCTCTAAACCCAATGCTAAAGACAAGCTCCACACCTTTATATCTTCTAATTTTTTCATTTTTAGATTATTTATTTAAAACCTCATATCGCAAAGCGCAAGACGCAAGGCGCAGTTCAAGTACCTTATACCCTATAGCTCACAGCCCCTTAAAGCAACTCAAACACCCCTGCTGCCCCTTGTCCTGTTCCTACGCACATAGTTACTAGCCCATATTTCTGCTTTCTCTTTTTTAGTTCATTGAATATCTGTACCGATAGTTTTGCTCCTGTACAGCCTAGCGGATGCCCTAAGGCTATTGCCCCTCCGTTGACATTTACTTTTGCTGGATCAAGAGCTAACTCTTTGATGACGGCTAACGACTGCGAAGCGAAGGCTTCATTTAGCTCTATGAGGTCGATATCTTGGTTTTGTAATCCTGCAAGCTTCAATGCCTTTGGCACTGCGGCTACAGGCCCTATGCCCATGATGCGGGGCGGCACTCCTGCTGCGGCATAGGATACCATCCTAGCAATAGGTGTAAGGTTAAGCTCCTTTAGCTTTTCGCCTGACACCAATAGCAAAAATGCTGCTCCGTCTGACGTTTGAGAAGCATTCCCTGCTGTTACTGTTCCATTTGCAGCGAATACAGGACGTAACTTTGCCATCTTTTCTGGTGATGTTCCTGCCCTTGGCCCTTCGTCTGTATCTACGGTATATGAGCGTGTCTGACGTTTTTCATTTTCATCCAAATAGACTTCTTCTACATGGATTGGCACGATCTCGTCTTTGAACTTCCCTGCTTTGATGGCTTCTACCGCCTTGAGGTTGGACTCATGACCGAAGACATCTTGCTCTTCACGGCTGACATTATACTCTTTGGCTACGGCTTCTGCTGTCAAGCCCATGCCCCAATAGTAATCGCCATGTGCTTTGGCGAGTTCGTAGTTGGGTGCGATCTTCCATCCTCCAAAAGGAATGGGACTCATACACTCAACTCCTCCTGCTATGATGATGTCTGCCATGCCCGATTGTATTTTGGCATTGGCAATGGCAATGGTTTCTAAGCCTGAGGCACAATAGCGGTTGACTGTCATGCCGGGTACTTTGTCTGTATCGAGTCCCATCAAAGAGATCATACGCCCGATGTTGAGCCCTTGCTCTGCTTCAGGAGTAGCATTCCCTACGATTACGTCGTCAATAAGATCTTTGTCCAACTGCGGATTTTCGTCCATGATATTTTTGATAACCTCCGCTGCTAGCGTATCTGGTCTTGTAAATTTAAATGCCCCTCTGGGTGCTTTTCCGATGGCTGTTCTTTTGGCAGCTACGATGAATACTTCTTTCATAATTAAGATTTTTAGATTATTAGACGATAAGACTTTAAGACTATAAGATCATGAGACACTTAGTAGTCTAAGATTTTTAATGATTAAGTTTATAATGAAAACTTTTTATCATTTTCTTTATCTCATCTATTTCAATTAATATTTTTTCTGTTTCGATTTTTTGTGTAAACCCTAAGTTTATTGTTAAAATAACTTGAGTTTCTAGCTCAAACAAAGAACCCAAGGCTATTCTAAGAAAGTGCTGAAACTCTTTTTTAGAACCTCTTGCCGAGCCTTCAGCAATATTTGATGGAATAGAAACTACCGAACGATTTATCTGAGCAATCAACCCATACTTTTCAGTTTCTGGTAATAGTTTTGTCATCTTGTAGATGTCTTCTACCAGTACCATCCCTTTTTGCCAAATTTTTAATTCTTTGAATTGGTGCACGTTTTTATACCATTTATATCGCTCTGTCATTTTGATTCAAGGACTATGAAGATCAAACGTCTTAAAGTCTCATAGTCTTAGAATCTCATAATCTCAAACACTAGTTTCTCAAAGGTTTTCCTCTCTTGAGCATATGCTCAATTCTTTCCTGTGTTTTTCTTTCTCCTGTCAGAGACAAAAAGGCTTCTCGCTCTAGATCGATGAGATATTTTTCTGATACTCTTGTAGGGGACGATAAGTCACCACCTGCCATGACGTAGCCTATCTTCATTGAAATGTGATGGTCATATTCTGAGATATAGCCTGCCTCTAAATATGAGTTTGCTCCTGCTTGGAATACACCCAATATCTGCTTGCCATATACTTTAATGTCTGTACGCTGCTTCTTTTGTGTATAGCCTTTGGCTACCATATCCAGTACGGAAGACTTGGCATCTGCTATTTGCCTTGCTTTGTTGAGCGATACGCCATCGCTATGTTGCAAGATGCCGTTGTCCATCGCATCATAGGCAGAAGTAGATACTTTTGCCATGGCTATGCTCAAGAAACGGTTTTGATAATTGTTGAGTGCCAGATCCCCCTGCTCTATAGCATCGGAAGCACGGAGTGTCATTTCTTTCGTCCCTGCACCTGCTGGAATCAAGCCTACTCCCACTTCTACTAAACCTGTATATAGTTCTGCTGAGGCTTGTACTTTGTCTGCGTGCATGGTAAGCTCACAAGCACCTCCAAAGGTCATATTGTGTGGAGCTACTACTACAGGTATAGAGGAGTAGCGCATCTTCATGACGGTAGATTGGAAGATACGGATCATCATATCTATTTCGTCGTACTCTTGATCTACGGCGTGCATGAGTAGCATGGCTAGGTTTGCCCCTGCGGAAAATGCTTGTGTAGCCTCATTGGCGATGACTAATCCTTCGTATTTCTCTTCGGCTATCTCTACCGCTTTGTTGATGCCTTGCATCACGCCACTGCCCATGGTATTCATTTTGGAGTGGAACTCTAAGTTCAACACACCATCGCCGATGTCAAATAGTGACGCATCGCCATTAGTCCAGATAACGTTATCTTTTCTGAGGTTGTCCAATAAGATGAATTGATCTAATCCTGGAATAGCGTTGTAGCTTTTGGTCTGGCTATCATAATACTCTTTGACACCGTTCTCTACTCTGTAGAAAGAAGTGTGCCCTGCTTTTGCCATCTCTAGCACCCATGCCGCAGGGGTTTTGCCTTCTTTCTCCATCAATGCCAATATGTTCTGTAAACCGATGGCATCCCACATTTCAAATGGACCATATTCCCATCCAAAGCCTGCTTTGAGTGCATCGTCTAGTTTGTATAGGTCATCTGAGATTTCTGGGATACGGTAGCTAACATACTTAAACAAGTCAATGAAGGTTTTACGGTAAAACTCTCCTGCCTTGTCTTTTCCGCTAATCAACACTTTGTAACGATCTAGTACCTTGTCTATTGGCTTGGTCATTTCTAAGGTAGGGAAAGACACTTTTGGCTGTGCTTCGTACTCGAAGCTTTCTAGGTTTAATGCCAGTATTTCGGATTTCCCTCCTTCATTTTTTACTTTTTTGTAAAATCCTTGTCCTACCTTTTGCCCATACCATTTGTTCTCATCTATGGTTTTCAATACTTCTGGCAACACAAAGGTTTCTCGCTCTTCGTCCTTTGGTAAGGCTTGGTATAGGTTGTTGGTTACTTTGATGATGGTGTCGTTCCCTACTACATCTAAGGTTCTAAAAGTAGCTGACTTTGGTCTTCCGATGATAGGCCCTGTGAGCTTATCTACTTCTGCAACAGTCAAGCCTAGCTCTTTGACTGTTCCTAAAATATTTAGAATAGAAAATACACCCACGCGGTTGGCAATGAAGGCAGGCGTATCTTTACACTTTACGGTAGTTTTTCCTAAATTCAAATCTCCGTAGTGCATTAAAAAGTCCACAACTTCAGGGGCTGTTTTTGGGCCTGGGATGATTTCTAAAAGTTTGAGGTAACGTGGTGGGTTAAAAAAGTGTGTTCCACAGAAGTGTTGTTGAAAATCTTCACTTCTGCCTTCACTCATGAGCTGGATAGGAATACCAGAGGTATTAGAGGTGATAAGCGTACCCGCTGTACGGTATTTTTCTACTTGCTCAAATACAATTTTTTTGATGTCTAAATTTTCTACGACTACTTCTATGATCCAATCTGCCTCTTTGATTTTGGGCATATCATCACTGAAGTTTCCTGTAGTAATACGCTGGGCAAAGCTATCGCGGTAGAGTGGTGCAGGCTTTAGTTTTTTTGCGGCGGTAAAGGCATCATTCACAATGCGGTTTCGTACTGCTTTGTCTTCTAAGCTCAATCCTTTGGCGGCTTCTTTGTCGTTGAGTTCTTTCGGAGCAATGTCTAGCAGTAGCACTTCTAAGCCGATATTGGCAAAATGACAAGCTATCTGCGACCCCATTACCCCCGAACCGAGAACGGCGACTTTTTTAATCTTTCTATTTTTTTGTGTCATATGTGTTTAATTAGTGTGTTTATATTATGTATTCGAATGTTCGTGTTTCTACGTGTTACATTATAGGTTCTACATTTTACGTCTATTACTTACTTGTAGCCTAACTTTTTCTAAAAAATTAAACTAGGGTCTATTTGCTTTGGCTTATGCTGAACCTTCAATCTTTAGCATGATGATTACCTTTAGATAATTCATTTATTTTTTTGAGTGTTTTCATAAACTGTGTTATTTCTTCCTGTGAAATGTTTTCTCTTACTTGGGCGTTGAATTTTTTTACTACTTTGCTCGCTAGCCTTCTTCTTTCTACGCCTTCCTCTGTCAGCCCTATATAGACTTCTCTTTTATCTTCTTTGCCTGGATATTTTTTGATCCATTTGTTTAGCTCTAGTGTTTTGATGATGCGTGTAAGACTGCTTGCCTCCATTCCTAGCATGGGAGCTATCTGAGTAGATTTGATGAGTTGATCTTTTTTGAGGCTTAAAAGCACATACGCCAAAGAAACAGATACACCATGCTCGTTTGCATGGCTTTGGTACATGCGCGCAATCTCATGCCAAGCGAGGCGAATGTTAAAGCATATGGTGTTGTTTCTTTTCATAAATGGTAGAGCTTAATAGAAGGGCTTGCAAAACCTCCTGATAGTATGTACGCATACTATCTAAAAAAGTTATGCTTGCATACTATTTCATTTATATCAAAAAACAGACCAGTTTTTTAAATTACATAAAGAATTCTTAGATTAATGACTATTGATGTAATTT
>WTJX01000483.1 GCA_011524675.1 Cytophagales bacterium | reverse complement strand
CTTTTGAAGTGATTAACTTATTTCAGGGACGTACAAATCAATTATGGGTAAAAGTGAAACGTATTAGCTCAATGCTAAAAACTTATGGACTTGCTTTGAAGACGTATTGTCATAGTAACTTAGAGACGTAGAGATTATAAATTATTAGACTCATATCACATAAAGACATTGAAATACAAGCGCCTCTTAAACATATATTTTTATTATTTTATCATATTATTTATAATATTCATCTCATTTTATTTAACTTAAAGAAATAAAAGGCATTTAGGTTATAAAAAACTAAATGAATGCCACATCTTTACTTATAGAATATTTAAAATAGAGTATGGTTAATGCGTTAAGAGTAGAAGCATTTAGGGCTATTGCCAATAAAGATGAATGCTTCAAATATGCCAAAGGTCATGAGGATGTGTTGGCAAGTTATGGTATCAAGAAGATTACTTCTTCTAATTATGACTGGATAGACGATGAAGGGGTATATGTTTTTACGATTAAAGATAAGGATGATAGCGTACTGGGTGGAGCAAGGATACATATAGCAGGCTACCTAAACCCTCTACCTATACAAGCAGCGATAGAGCCTATAGATCCTAGCATCAAAAACCTTATCTTTGAAAAAGGGGTCAATAGAGTAGGTGAAGTATGTGCATTATGGAACTCTAAAGAGGTTGCTGGCAAGGGGATTTCCTATGTACTGGTACGTTCTTGTATAGCTAAATGTGGTATCATACTTGCCAATCAGTTGCGCTTAGATCGTTTGTTGGCTTTGTGTGCGCCTTGGACTGTAAAAATGTTTGCCGGAGTGGGGTATAAAATTTATACTGACATCGGAGAAGAAGGTACATACCCTTATCCAAAACCAGATTTGAGGGCTACGGTGATGATCGTAAATGATACAGAGAGCATACATCTTGCCAACGAATTAGATAAACAAAAAATATTTGACCTGCGAAAAAACCCTATCAAGGACGCTCTTGAAACTGGACCTAAAGGTGAATTCCTCATGTCTTATGACTTGGTCATTCCTACCTTAGATTTTTAGCACAAAAACCACATATGCAAAGAGTATAAAGAAAAGATAATAAGACTGAGCAAACTCACCTGATATCTAGCTTTATATAGATAGGTAAATGATCGCTAAAGCCCCCCAAATAAGCATCTCCTGCATAGGTTCTAAATGGTTTCTTATCAAAAGCTTGCACATCTTCGTGCAGTAGCCATTCTTCTTGAAGCACAAAGCTATTTTCAATATTCAATGATAGCTTGTATGTGTTTTCTAGCAAATTGTTAGAAACTATCCATTGGTCAAAAAAACTCCATTTCCCTTGATATTTATGTGTCCCTTGTTTTAGGCGTTTCTTTAATGCAAAAGAGGTATTGAGAAGGTAGGGTATGGTCAACGTGTCTTGCGGAGCGATCTGTGCTTTAAGGTGTGTTTGCATACTTTGGCTTACAATAGGATCATTGAAATCTCCAGAGATAAGGATAAAAGCATTTGTATCTTTTTGAAAAATCGTATCTACCAGTTGTCTCAACGTCTTAGCAGCCATAATACGCTTCTCTTTGGTTTTTGCTACTCCTCCAAAGCGTGAAGGCCAGTGATTATAAAACAGGTGTATAGTTTCGGCTTTCTTTAAACAACCTTTTACATATAATATATCTCGTGTTGGTCGCGTTCCTTTTTTTAGGGGAACAGTAATATACTTATAATAAGTGGGTTCAAAAGCACTTGCCTTATATATCATTGCTACATCTATGCCTCTTTTGTCTTGACTGTCTTGATGTATGATGCGATAGTCATGCTGATGCAAATACGTTTTTTGAATAAGGTCTTCAAGCGCCTTCTTGTTTTCTACTTCGCAAAGCCCCATAATGTCTGGACCTTCCCACTTCTCCCCTATTGCCAATATGGCGCGAGATAGTTGCCTCAGCTTATGATGATATTTGTCTGTATCCCAGCGTTTTGCAGCAGCAGGCAAGTACTCCCCGTCATGAACACCCACATCGTTGATGGTGTCAAATAGGTTTTCACAGTTATAAAATCCTATCAAAGAAGCACGTTGTTGTGCATTTACACTAGCAACAAGCATTAAAATAAATAAAAGCACACATTTTTCAGACAAAATTAAAAAAAAACTATACTTTAAGAGAAT
>WTJX01000253.1 GCA_011524675.1 Cytophagales bacterium | reverse complement strand
GTGAGACATGATGAAATGCCCATTCAAGATGCGTTAGACCCTTGTCGGAATACAGAGGAAGAAATTAAAGAACATTTGACCTTTGATGATGAAATTATTCAAGCAAAAAAGGGTTCTCCTTTGGGTTTAAAGACGATCCAAAAATATAGGTTAAATAAAAATGAAGTTGAAAAAAGAAGGCTACGAAGTATCAAAAACTTTTATAAATTATTAACTCAAATTCAAGCCAAACAAAACAGTGAAAAAAGAGATTATTTGACAGAAGATGAGAAGCACGATTTGCTTTATTTCAAAAGTGTACAACATTCATTTTCCTTCATGTTTGAAGTAGCCTTGCGAAAAATAGGCTTGTAAAGCCCAACGCTTTTTTCTCACTTCATAAAAACGTATCTTGTCCTATGAGTGAAATCACACATGTTGATCAATTAGACCTAAGTAGGGTTTATACCTATGCTGATTACTACAGTTGGAAGTTCAAAGAAAGAGTAGAGCTTATCAAAGGCAAGGTGTTTAAAATGTCTTCTGCTCCTAGGATTTCTCATCAAAGAATCTCTCACCGTTTGGTATTGAAAATGGGACTTTTTTTTGAAAAGAAATCTTGTGAAGTGCTTTCTGCTCCTGTAGATGTATGTTTACCCATAGAAAGTAAAACTTCCACCAAGTCCGAAACGGTATTACAACCAGATATATGTGTAGTATGCGATCAAAGCAAACTTGAAAGTGATCTACTATGTTTTGGTGCGCCGGATTTAGTGGTTGAAATATTGTCTCCAAGCAATTCAAAAAAAGAAATGAAATATAAGTATGAAGTATATGAACAATCGGGCGTAAGAGAATATTGGATTGTAAATCCTGCACAAAAGCATACCATCATCTATACACTAAACGATGAAGGAACATTTATAGGACAAAAACCAGTGGTAGAAGATGAAGTTCTTACTTCTTATATTTTTCCTAACCTAAAAATAAATCAATTAGACATCTTCAAAGGTTTATAATTTATTTGTGCTTTACTTTGTATTATAGTTTAAGAAAATATGGGTTTACTTGACCAACAATTTGAACATGGTGGCGTGATTGTTACCAAAGTAGATGACCTTATCAATTGGGCGCGTCTCTCCTCTATGTGGCCAATGGGTTTTGGCTTGGCATGTTGTGCCATCGAAATGATGTCCACTTTTGCTAGTGGCTATGACCTTGACCGCTTTGGCGTTACACCACGTACCTCACCAAGGCAAGCAGATGTTATGATCGTATCGGGAACGGTAACCTTTAAAATGGCAGATCGTGTCAAAAGACTATATGAGCAAATGGCAGAACCTCGTTATGTGATCTCTATGGGTTCATGCTCCAACTGTGGTGGACCATACTGGCAACATGGCTACCATGTAGTCAAAGGGGTAGATAGAATTATTCCTGTAGATGTTTATGTGCCTGGTTGTCCTCCAAGACCAGAAGCCCTGATTGGTGGCTTACTAAAATTACAAGAAAAAATAAAAGGAGAAAGCCTTATGGCACCCAAAGCCATAGAAAAGCTGATGGCAAAAGTCTAGTAAGATACAACAAAAGAAAAATCAATATCTTTTGTCTTGTGTCTAGTATCTTAAGTCTTATAATCTTAGATAGTATGAACGAAATTACACATTTTGACCAATTAGATATAAGCAAGGTATATACCTATGCGGACTACTATAGTTGGAAATTCAAAGAAAGAGTAGAACTCATCAAAGGCAAAGTGTTTAAAATGTCTCCTGCTCCTAGGAGAGTTCATCAAAAAGTATCTGTTAAGCTAACAGTAAAATTATTTAACTTTTTTGAAGAGCATAGCTGTGAGGTATATGACGCTCCTTTTGATGTACGTTTTCCCATTGAAAATAAAACGTCAGACAAGACCAAAACAGTATTGCAACCAGACATTTGTGTGATTTGTGATTTAGAAAAATTAGACGAATACGGTTGCTTTGGCGCACCAGACTTAATTGTAGAGATACTTTCGCCTAGCAACTCTAAAAAAGAATTAAAACATAAGTATGAAATATATGAAGAAGCTGGTGTAAGGGAATATTGGATCGTAAATCCAGTACAAAAACATACGATCATTTATACTTTGAACGATGAAGGGACATTCATAGGACAAAAACCAGTGGCTGAAGATG
>WTJX01000107.1 GCA_011524675.1 Cytophagales bacterium | reverse complement strand
TTTTTTTCTTTAGTTTCCTAAGCATACTATTCAATATGCGAGCTGATTCCATTCGCCGAAAGGCAAAAGAAAAATATTATACCTTTAGGTCAATAACTTAATTTATGTATTCTTCCATAAAAGCGACGCATCGCCAAAGCTCAAGAAACGAAATTCATTTGCTAAAGCATGTGTATATACTTTTTTCCAGTCATCACCTATCCAAGAGGCTACTAATGCTAGTAAGGTACTCTTGGGTTGATGGAAATTGGTAACTAAGCCGTCAATTACTTTCCATTCATAACCAGGCATGATGAATAGACTAGAATAAAAAGCAATATGGTCTTTTTCATGAGTATTCATCCAATCAAGCAAAAAGCTATACGCCTGCTTCCAGCTCCAGTCTGAAGGCAAAGTATAGGCGTCTTCCTGTTGTATGTCTGTAACTGATAACGTAGTGTTTTCTTTCATCTTGATAGCAAGCCAATATATGCTTTCCAAAGAACGTAGAGATGTAGTGCCGACAGATACTATTTTTCCCTCTTGTGTTAGTAAGTTTTGTATGCTTTCTTTTGAAATGATAATGCGTTCTTGGTGCATCTGGTGGGCTACTAAGGTAGAAGATTTGATAGGGCGAAAAGTCCCTGCGCCTACGTGTAGCGTTAAGTAATAAGTGCTATGTCCTGCGTGTCGTAAGTCGCTTAGTTGAGCGTCAGTAAAGTGAAGTCCTGCTGTAGGGGCAGCTACTGCCCCCTCTTTTTGGGCATATACTGTTTGATAATTTTTTTTGTCTGTGGCTTCAGTGCTACGGTTGAGGTATGGAGGTAGAGGCACTTCACCAGCTTCTTCTATGATGCTAGAAAAGCTTATATCTCCTTCCCACTCAAACGTGATAATGATATCTTGACTTCTTTTTTCTACTAGCTTTGCTTTGAGGGTAGTATTGGCAATAGCGAGCTGTAGTGTTTCTTCTTTTTTGAAACGCTTTAGGTTACCTACTAAGCATAGCCATGTACAATGCCCTTGGGTGCTAAGGCTTTCTTCTACAGTAGTTTGGTAAGGTTCTAAACAAAAGATTTCGATTTTTGCTCCATTGGAATTTTTGAAATGGAGTCTTGCGGCTAATACCTTGGTATCGTTGAAAACAAGGCTTGTATTGCTGGGTAGATGTGTTTCTAGTGCGGAAAATACGCTTTCAGAAATTATGCCTTTCTCATAAATCAGAAGTTTAGCATCATTTCGTTTAGCAAGAGGATGCTTTGCTATCTTTCCTTCTGCTAAATCATAATCAAAATCACTACTGCTTAATTCTGCTCTGCTCATAAAAGCAAAATTAAACAGTAGAGGATTTATAATGAAATGAAAAGGAATGTTTCTATTTTTTCTTTTTGTTCTTCTTATTCACACCTCTTTTTACTTTGTTGGCGGTGAGGGTAGCATCGTCAAACATATGATTTTTTCCTCTGTCGTCTTTTTGAGCATCCATCCATGCGGTTAGTTTTGCTTTCATAGCTTTTATTTTCGCTTGGTGTTTTGGGGTGTCTGCTAAGTTCTTCATTTCGTAAGGGTCTGCATTTAGGTCAAAAAACTGTATTTCGGGTTTTATTCTGTACCTATTCACGATTTCTCGTGCTTGTTCATTACTAGAAGAATCTGCTAACCAAGATTTATATACTCTTCTTACATGTCTTTTTGTTTTTACATCCACATAACCATAGTCAAAGCCGTTGATGGTTCTGACGGTATATTTGTTTTCTGGTGTTAATGTCCAAATGAGTTTATATTGCCCATCTGTAATGGCTCTAGAAGCAAAAGCACTAGATTCACCGCCACTATTATGTATGAAGTAAGCATTGTCTCTATGTTTTTTTGTTTTTCCTGTCAATACTGGTAGAAGGCTTTTTCCATCCATATCACTAGGTACAGTACCGCCTGCTGCATCCATCAAGGTGGGAAGGATGTCGCAATACTGTGCTATAGCATCTGTTTCAAAAGATTTTTTGACAATAGATCGCGGCCATTTCATGACGCAAGCCGACCTTACCCCTATGTCGTAGGTGGACCATTTAGCACCAGGCATACCTATACCGTTTTCGTCTAAGACAATAAGGGCGGTATTCTCATCTTTCTTGAGGTCTTTTAATAAGGTGTTTAGCTTTCCTACTTGCTCATCAAAAAGTCTTACTTCGGCGATATATTCTCTAAAAAACGTACGCGTAGTGTCATTGTCTACTAAAGATGGGGGCAGTACTAGATCGCTTAACTTCCATGGAGAAGTGTCTCCCGCATCCCAAGGTGCGTGTGCATTGATAGAGCCTATGACCAAACAAAAAGGCTGTTTGTCATTGCGTGTCATAAACTCAGTTACACCTTCCCATGTAACGGGGCTGTTACCACTTGCGGTACAGCCTGCTGGAAAACCTTTTATTTTTTCAAAAGGGTACACAGACTGTGGTTTGATATGTGTCTTACCTGTAATTCCTACTCTATAGCCCAGTTTAGAAAGTCTTTGAGCCATACTCAATGTGCCTTCTTTTGTAGCGCTATGGTTGACGACGCAACCACTGGAATATGGTGTAAGTCCAGTGTATAATTCAGCTCTGGTAGGGGCACACATGGCTTCTGATACAAACATATTTCTAAACAGTACACCTTCTTTGGCTAAGGCATCTATATTGGGGCTTGTATGAGGTGTTTTACTGCCATAACAACCAATCGTAGAGGCCGCAATATCATCACCCAAGATAATAACAACGTTTGGTGTGTTTTGCTGTGCTTTGAGTATAGGCATGGCACACGCTAGAAAAAATGCAATAGCTAAAAATTTAGAAGATTTAATCATAATAAACATAAGTTATAAAACGTACTCAATAAGTAGGCAGACAAAAATAATTGTGTTTTAAAAAATGAGTGGTTTTAGTTCAGATCAAGGCAGAAAGCAAAGCTTTAGCTAGCTAAAGCGCGTATTTCTAACGATGAGATGAACTAAAATAGTCGTTTTTTATCATAAGTATTTTTGGACGACTACTTATATCTTTTAAATCTTTCTTCCACTTTCGTGGAATAGAATCTTGCCTTTTACATTATTTTGTACAACTACTTATAGTTCTCTTTCTAGAGATACTTCAATGGCATGAGCCAGTTCATGTTTTTCTTTGGCTTTTAGTTTCTGTATAAAGCTACGTACAAAGCCAAAAAAGAAAGGGTCATTCTTACTTATTTTTGCTTTTTTGACTAGTGCTAGGTCTATCTCCTTAGGAAAGCTTGTATAATGTTGTAGTTTGTCTTCATGTTCTAAGTACATCATTACTTGCAAGCATTTGGAACATTGTCCACAGTTTTGTAGTCCATTTGGTTTTTCCCAGCATACCCTCAAATGATCGTATGTAGCAGGCTGATGCGCTAAAAAGGTGGTTTTTTCAAAGCGAGAAGCTTCAGTAGCATGATGAAGACTTCTAAAACTTTCGGTAGCAATCAATCTGTCGGGGATAGGATGTGAACCCCAGCCATCAATTAAAGTGTCATAAGCATCTGATGAAGCAATGAGGTAACGGTCAAAACCGCCTTTAAAAAGAAGCCCTATACTACCTAGTGCTGCTCCATGTGTTGCTTCCCACGGATATACATTAAAATGTTCTATCACATGCCTAAAGTTGGTGCTCACAGGAATCAAGTCTATTCCAAATTGCTCTAGGAGCATTTTTTTATAATGAGGGTAGATTTTTTCGTAGTTGCCTTCATGCTGTGGCAAAAAGAAATCAAAGCCTTTGATAAAGACGGCATGACTTACTTTGTATGAAGCTAGACTACTAGGTAACTGTTGATTTTTGATTAGACTGTAAAAAGAATCTACTCCACCAGAAAAGCATGCCAATGTTTGTTGGCTTACGTTATTGTCTGTTTGTATGTTATCTGGGATGATATTGATCTGAGACAACTTTTCTTTTGAAAAAAAGATGAAGTTTTGCTGATACTCTTGCATGTTGTAGAGGAAATGAGGACTCAAAGTCCCCTCTACATGGATATCCTCATTGGTTTTCATTGCCAAAAAAAGGACCGCCATTACATAAGGCTCCATGGTGTTGGCTAGAAAGTCTTTGTATATCTTTGGAAAAGTAAAGGCTATATATGGAGGTAGCTCGACAGAAAAAGGTGTCTCTAGCTGGTAGTGAGCTTGTACTCTTAGCTCATCTCCTATTTCTGTAATAATAGGGCTAAATAGTTTCACTTGTTTATCCTATTGATTTGAGCAAGTTTTCTTTGGCTTGCAGCTTACGTTCTTGTGCATGTACTTTTTGTTGTACGAGCTTTTCCCACGAGGCATTGGTACGCTCACCTATAGAGGCGATATTGTTACTGTATGCACTGATGGTTTCTTTGTCTTTTTTGATGAATTTTCGTAATTGCTTAGTAATCAGGTTCTTTTTATCGTCTTCTGAGAGGGAGTCGAAGTTATTGTTTCTTTTTTTGACTTGCTCAAGCAAAAATCTTTTTTCGAGTAGCATATCTAATTGTTGGAAAAAAGTAAGGTCGTTCCCTTCTTTAGTGTCATCCTTAAAGTTTGCTTTTTTCCATTTGCTTTTCAATTCTTTGACTAGAGCAATCGCTTGTTTTTGGTCGAGCTGTTCTATCTCTGGCAGTTTGTTTTGTAGGTCTTGTATAGTGTATTCTACAGCTATTGCTTTTGAGTTGTTTTTGGGAGCTGTAGGTTTCTTTTTGGGTTGACTATTTAGTTTTGTAAATAGTTTGTCTGAGTATTCTTTGAAGGAAGTCCATAGTTGTTGAGATTGTTTTTTTGGTACTCTTCCTACCGCTTTCCATTCTTGGTGTAGTGCGTCTATTTGTGTTTTGAGTATGGCTTTTTCGTCTTCAGCTATGGCTTTTGCCTTTGCTACGATGGTCTCATAGGTTTTGATATTTGCCTGCTCCATCTCTTTACGATCAGCATCAAAAGCACGTTTTCTGACAAAGTATCCGTCTATGGCTTCTTTGTACTGTTGTTGCATTTGTTCTTCTTCTTGGGCAGTGGTTTTGCCAAGTTTTATCCAACTTTGTTGTATTTCTTTGATGCGAGGGGTGGTGGTGAGCCAGTCAGAACTGTCTTTGATGGCAAGTAAATCTGCTAGAAGCTTTTCTTTAATGCCTTTGTTTTTTTCTTTGTTGGACTCTACTTCTTTTTCTATGGCTGTTTCTTGCTCCTCTATCCTTTTTATTAGACTGTGCAAATCTCCAATGGCACTAAAGTTTGCCGTTTTATCTTTGAGGCTTATAAGACCAGACAAAAAAGAACCTTTGTTCTCTGTGCCTACTATCTTGGCTAAAAACTTATTAACCCTAGTTTCTATGATGGTATAGCGATCTACGAAATAAGCAATGCTTTTATCATCATCACCTTTACTGTCCGCTAGTTTTCGCTCTGGATAATCTCCGAAAGCTAAAACAAAGATTTCTCCATTTTCTACTCGTGCGTATTCTTGCCAAGAACTCATAACATGTTACTCTTGTTGTTGAGACAAAATTAATAATAATCTGTTGGTTCTACTATCTGAGTGTGTTTAAAATTTATCTATTCACTTAAAAAAAACATGTTTTTTCGCCTACTTATTGTTCTTTTTTCGTTAAGGAGCTTTCTTGTGAGTTTAAATTATACTTTCGGTTAGACGAAAAAAGCCTTTTTTTAAGTATAAGATGAGGAATGTAACTATGCCTAAATTGAAAGAAAAGCAAAAATAAGGTGTTCATTCGGTACATTAGGTGTTGTGTTTTAGCTTTTTTTGATTTTTCACTAAATGTTTTCTGAGGCTAAAGCCTTCTATTAGCTAATAGCTAACAGCAAAAAACTCACTAGAATTAAGACGTACTTTACCTAATGCTTGCCTTATATTCAGTCATAAGGGTTTAAAAGTTTAAGTTTCAGTTGATATTGTTTGGCAATAAATCATAATATCAGTACCTTTGCAGTCCTTAAAAAAAATACACATGGCAAATCACAAGTCTGCAATAAAAAAAATAAGATCTGACGAGGCTAAAAGATTGAGAAACAGACATCAACACAAGACAACTAGAACGTTCATCAAGCGCCTTGAGAAAACTACAGATAAAAAAGAGGCTACTGAGTTATTGAAGAAAGTTTCTAGCATGATTGATAAATTGGCTAAGCGAAATATTATTCATAACAAAAAAGCGGCTAACCAAAAATCAAGATTGACTAAGTTAGTTAACGGGTTGTCTTAATTAAGGTCGTATTTTTCTAAAAATATTATAGTCTTATGCTTTTAAAGTATAAGACTTTTTATGTTTATGGACAATCCTAAAAACATACTTTCTATCCCTAACTTATCTGAGGAAGACCGTCCAAGAGAAAAATTGCTTGAAAAAGGGTTGGCAAGCTTAACCAATGCTGAGTTGATAGCTATACTCATAGGTTCTGGTTCTTCTGAGATGAATGCAGTGGATTTGTCCAAATTGATATTAAAAAAAGTTAATCACAACTTAAGTGAGTTGTCAAAGCTCAGTATTAGAGATTTACAAAAATTTAAAGGTATAGGACAGGCTAAGGCGATAAGTATAGTAAGTGCTTTGGAACTAGGTAGAAGAAAGGGATACTCCAAAGGCTTTGTAAAAGAAAAATTCACCAATTCGTTAGATATTTATGAATATATGATGCCTAAACTTCTTGATCTTTATCATGAAGAGTTTTGGGTAGTCCTGCTCAACAGAAGTAATGTAGTCTTAAAGTGTCTTCAAATTAGTACAGGAGGTTTGTCTGGAACAGTGGTAGATCCGAAAATTATTTTCAAAGCCGCAGTGTCTTATTCAGCCGCGTCCATTGTGCTTGTACATAATCACCCCAGTGGTAATATTACTCCTAGTTTAGAAGATATTAAACTTACTAAAAAACTTAAAGAAGGGGGCAAATTGCTAGAGATTCAAGTTATAGATCATATTATTTTTGGAAATGAAGGCTATTATAGTTTTTCTGATCAAGGGTTTATGTGATGAATAGAACGAATGTAAGCATTTGGTAAAGTACACCTTAATCCTAATGAGCTTTTAGCTTTTTTTGAGTAATTCTACTTTACGAAGTTAAAACTAAAGTTCGTTTTTTATGCGTTAGGGATAGGAACGGCATCCTTTTTTGACCCTTAAAGGGCAAA
>WTJX01000362.1:3227-7144 GCA_011524675.1 Cytophagales bacterium | reverse complement strand
TACAGCGGATAGCCCGACCCGAAGGGAAACGCCCTAACTTCGTAAAGTAGAATTACTAGCATTAGTATAAAACTACGATTTCATTTTTATAAGTGTTTTTGCACGGCAACTGAATGGTTTAGAAAGAGTTATTCTTTGTAATTTATATGTAGGCTTTTGTGAAAAGTAGGATAGTGTAGTTTTGGGAAAACTTATTTTATCTACTCATAATACGCTATCTCTCTTTTGTAGTTGAAAATTACCTTACGTTCCTTATTAAAATCTTTAGACTGCAGATAGGTGGTTACAGACTGTTTTTTTATCCAATTCTTATGAGAATCAAAGGTATATGAATACTCCTCTTTCATATAAAGTGTGTTGTTTTTAAAAATAAATATACTAAGTAAATTACCTTCAGAATCAAACTCCACGATTTTGTTTAATACTCCATTTCTAAACCATTGGTAGTTCTTAAGCCTAGCATTGTCATGATACGAATAAGTGATTTCTGAGTGGCCATCAAGCTCATTACCTTTAGCCAAAGAAGAGCGTTCAGCAATCGTTTTAAGTAAAACACCCCTATTGTCTCTATAAAACTTTGCACTAAGTTTTGAAGGAGCTTCCAAATCTTGAGTCGCATACAAACTGTCCAAAAAACCATGCTCATCATAAAACTCATGTATTTTATCTGAGTACTCATTAACACTAGTGCTGAAAATAACTTCTTTCTTGGAAATTTCTTCACGTTTTGAGCAGTAGTTAAGCACCTTGTCAGGCTTAAATTTAAACGTATAGTCAATACACAAGCCATCATCATTATAAGCGAATTTACCTATATGTTTCATAGCGACAGTATCATCTTCATATAGAATAAAAAGATCAGCTACCTTTTTATCATCCTTATATACATAGCTATCTATACATCGTACACCACCATTTGACTTAAATTCTTTTTTACCTATCAGGTAGCCACGTTCATTAAAAGAGAGACTGCCCTTTTTTTTATCCCGATCTACCAATATGCCCGAGTTATTTTCCATTTGCCATACTTCGTAATCTACATATTTTTTTACTTTCCCTTTTAACTCATAAGTACTCCAATTGTTTTTGAGAACTATTTTTTGAGGCTCACCACGGATCAATAACCCATCTTGAGCAAATAAGTGTACGCTAGAGATACATAATAAGATGGCAGATAGGTGTTTTATTTTTAATAAAATATTTTTCATTTCAATACAGTTTAGGTAGGTTATCACAAGAAGCTTTTGTTTGATTAAAATGTCTAACGTAAGAATAGGTGGATTATTTTATAAATATTCAATAAGTTTTTCTTACCACTTTCGTGGAATTGAATCCAGCCTTTAATTCTACTTAGTATTAATATCAATGACCTATCTTATAACTCGTTGATAACTAGGTTTTTTTATTAAGCCTCCAAAGCACTAGGGCTTTAGCGTTTAGAATAAAATAACGAGTCAAAATTAAAGCTATTCATTTTTAATAAAATAAGAGTTAACAGCATAAGTGTTTTTGGACGACTACTTAAAGACTAAAAGCTTTAGCTACTAAATTGTTTAGTGAAAAATCAATGAGGGCGGAAGCGTTAAGAAAACAGACCTTAGTCTGTTTTTAGCAACGAGCCAGTATGCGGGGAAGGATTAAACTGATTTACCGAATGGATACTTCATATTTGTTTATGTCTATTATTTTTTCTCTCTTGACAACTTTACACTTTTTCATTCTACATTATTAATTCTTAATTACATAACACTTTGTTACTGCTGAATTTTCCGTTAGCTTTGCAGCCGCAAACTTGATAGATTTATGATTACAGTAGATAATCTCTCACTCCGCTTCGGAAAGAGAACACTATTTGAAGAGGTTAATGTAAAGTTTAACAAAGAAAATTGCTACGGAGTAATAGGAGCTAATGGAGCAGGAAAGTCAACCTTTCTCAAAATATTATCTGGAGAGGTAGATGCCACTACAGGTCATGTATCCATTACCCCTGGAGACAGAATGGCTGTTTTGAAACAAGATCACTTTGAGTTTGACGAGCATACTGTCATCAATACTGTCATCATGGGGCATAGCACCCTATGGAAGATCATGTCCGAAAAAGATGCCATCTACGCTAAAGAAGATTTTACAGATGCCGACGGAGAAAGAGCAGCAGAGCTAGAGTCACAGTTTGCAGAGCTAGACGGATGGAATGCTGAAAGCGATGCCGCAGGTTTGTTGAGTGGCTTAGGAGTAAAAGAAGACCTCCATTACAGCACCATGAAAGACCTCAGCGGTAAAGACAAAGTAAGGATACTATTAGCACAAGCGCTTTTTGGAAATCCAGATATCCTCATCCTCGATGAGCCTACCAACGACTTAGATATAGAAACCATCAACTGGTTAGAAAACTTCTTGCTAGACTTTCAGAATACTGTAATAGTTGTTTCTCACGATAGACACTTCTTAGATACTGTTTGTACGCACATTGTAGATATAGATTTTAGCAAAGTGAATGTATATACAGGGAACTACAGTTTTTGGTATCATACTAGTCAAATAGCAGCCAAACAGCAAGCAGACAAGAATAAAAAATTAGAAGAAAAGAAAAAAGAACTACAAGATTTTATCGATCGTTTCAGTGCCAATGTAGCCAAGTCAAAGCAAGCTACAAGCCGTAAGAAAATGATTGACAAGCTCAATATAGAAGAAATACAACCTTCAAGTAGAAAATACCCCGGTATTACCTTCCATCAAGAGAGAGAAGCAGGTGACCAAGTGCTTTCTGTGAAAGGAATGAACAAATCATTAGACGGGAAGTTACTTTTTGGGGATGTGGAGTTTGCTCTAGACAAAGGAGACAAAGTCATGGTCTTTTCAAAAGACAGTGTAGCAACCACTACTTTTTTTCAAATCATTAACGAAGCAGTAGAAGCTGATGCTGGTGAGTACAAATGGGGAGTAACCATTACAAAAGCATATCTTCCACTAGACAATTATTCCTTCTTCCAAACAGATAAAAATTTAGTAGATTGGCTGTGGCAATACACAGACGATCCAGAAGCAGATGAGACCTTTGTGAGAGGATTCTTAGGGAGAATGTTATTTTCTGGAGAGGAATCGCTCAAAAGCGTAAAAGTACTTTCTGGAGGTGAAAAAGTAAGATGTATGCTCTCTAGAATGATGCTACAAGATGCAAATGTCTTGGTTATGGATGAACCAACCAACCATTTGGACTTAGAATCGATCACTGCTTTGAACAATGCGATGATCGATTTTCCTGGGACATTACTTTTTACTTCTCATGACCATGAGTTTGTAAAAACAGTAGCAAACAGAATTATTGAGATTACTCCTAAGGGAATGATTGATAGAAAGATGCCTTACGAAGAGTATTTGAAACATCCAGATATCAAACAACTTAGAGAAAAGCTTTATTCTTAGAAGCCTTTGCATTGCTAAGGTTTTGCGCTTAGTCAGGCTTTCAAAATTTTAAGATTTAGCGTTTATTAGTAATTAAATAGTAAGCTTGAGATTTTTTGATAATGCAGAATAGGTGTAAATGATAGTTTTACAAAGCCTTCTCTTAACCACTGGCATAGTGCCAGATTATTAATTATAATTTATATACAATCATGAAAATTAAAAATATCTTTGCTGCTACGCTCATCGCTACAGCGGCTTTGTTATCTTGTGAAAAACCAAAAGTTACTAGTTTAACCAGCGAGTCAGACTCTTTGAGTTATGCTATAGGGTTGAGCATGGGGTCAAGTCTAACAGCAGATACAAATATTGAGAAACACATCAACTATAGTACGCTATATCAAGGTATTACTGAGGTAAAAGATACCACTAATCAGTTAATGAATACAGCTGAAGCACAAGAGTTTATCCAAGCATTTTTCAGAAGACAAGCTGAAAAGCTAGCACAAGAGAAA
>WTJX01000362.1:0-3217 GCA_011524675.1 Cytophagales bacterium | reverse complement strand
AGTTCTTCGAAGAAAATAAAAGCAAGGAAGGGATCAATGAAACGGCTTCTGGTTTACAATACCAAGTTCTTACGCCAGGTGAAGGTGAAATGCCTACAGCTGAAAGCAAAGTAACAGTACACTATACAGGTACTTTGCTCGACGGTACTGTTTTTGACAGTTCAGTACAAAGAGGTGAGCCTGCTACATTCCCTGTAGGTGGTGTGATCCCCGGATGGACTGAAGCGCTTCAGTTAATGAAAAAAGGAGCTAAGTGGAAGTTGTTTATTCCTTATCAATTAGCCTACGGTGAGAGAGGTGCAGGACAAAGCATTCCTCCTTATAGTACGTTAGTCTTTGAAGTTGAATTGCTAGAGATTCAATAATTAAAATATATTTGCGCTACTTTTTCATTGTGAGAAAGTAGCGTTTTTTTATCATACACGCCCTTTACATCCCTTCTCCTTTTATACCTACTCTCCAAAAAATAGTTGAAATAGTATTTTCTTTTACAAGAAGAGGCATAAAGCTGTTGAAAGTATGATAAGACTACATAATAAATGCTTATCTTGGCAAATTAAATTTTATAGAAAGTTCTGATTAATCATTACAAAAATGAAGTCAGTAATACTTTCTTAAGAAAATAAAAAAGGTAATACTACCATAATCAAAGCAATATGAAATTAAATAAAAGCATCCTTATCGCATTACTTATCGCAAGTTCATTTGTAAGTTTTGCGAAAAAAAAGAAAAAAGATAGCAAAAAAGAAGAGCCATCCACAAACATCAGTCTTACTACAGTAAAAGACTCTCTTAGTTATGCGTTAGCTGTCAATATTGCGAGCAGTTTCAAACAAGGTAAGTTAGATACTTTGTTACAACTCAGCGTGTTCAATAAAGGGATAGCAACTGTATTAGATACATCTTCTTCTGCTTCTGATTTATTGATGAGTCCCGAAGCATCAGGAGCCTTCTTACAGTCGTATTTTCAAAAGGTACAAGAGCAGCAGGCACAAGCTCAATTTGGTGAAAAAATAGCTCAAGAAAAAAAGTTTTTTGCTGAGAACAAGACCAAAGAAGGTGTCGTAGAGACAGCGTCTGGTTTGCAGTATCAAATCCTCAAAGAAGGTACCGGCTTAAAACCAACAGGGCAAGACCAAGTAACCGTACATTACACAGGTACATTAGTTGATGGTACTGTTTTCGATAGTTCTGTTCAAAGAGGTGAACCTGCTACTTTCGGCGTAGGACAAGTAATCAAAGGTTGGACAGAGGCATTGCAGTTGATGCAAGAAGGAGCAAAATGGAAATTATTTATTCCTTCAAACCTAGGTTATGGGGCAAGCGGTGCAGGGCAAAGCATTCCTCCATACAGTACATTAATTTTTGAAGTAGAGTTATTAGGTATTCAGTAAGATATATATTGAAGGGAGAAAATAAAGTTATCTTTGGTAATTAAAACAGACATAAGGTAAAAGAATCTAATTCCTTTTACCTTATGTCTGTTTTTTTGTTATTTCAGACCTTTCAAAATCTGTTTATAAAGAGTCTATTTTGATTTCGCTCTTGCTCTAACATATGCGTCGTTAAGTAGGGGGTAAAAATAAAAACGATTATCTATGTATTCATTCTTTCTAAATATAATACTTTGTGGTAGTATTATGCTAGGGACATATACTGTTTCTAGTCAAAATTTCTCTACCAATCAAAGAACATTAGCATTGATAGGAAAGGCTACATTAAAAGTAATTCCTGACCAATCTACAGTCTCTGTTTACATTCATGCAGAGCAAAAAACGCTAGGAGAGACCATAGATGAAATGGATATACAGACAAAGAATGTTATCAAAAAAATAAATACACTAGGCTTCTCAAAAGAACACATAAAAACATCAAATTATAATCTTAGAGAAAAAACTATTTTCAAAGATAAAATAAGAGCAAAAGAGGGGTATGTTGCAAGCCAAAATGTAATCATTACTTTTCCTTATGCACCCAAAAAATTAGATAAGATACTCACCGCTTTTAGTGAAAGTAAAGAAAGAGCTAACTTAAACTTTTCATTCAGTATTTCTGAGGAAAGAGAAAAGAAAGTAAAGGATGAGCTTTTGAGCCTAGCTATAAAGGAAGCCAAAAGAAAAGCATTAATTATGGCTAAGGCAGCGCAAGTAAGTCTAGGTAATATAATATCGCTTTCATATGGAAGTAATAGACAAGTAAACCAAATGCCTAACTATCGTACAGCTTCTTATACAAACCTAGCTGATAACAAAGGCTCTTTTACAAATATGAGTTTAAAAGAAGTAAACATGTCTGAACAAGTTTCAATACAATGGGAAATAAAGTAATTATGGAAAAAAACTTTATTTATGGAATACACTCTGTAGAAGAAGCATTACATTCAGACAGGGTAATAGATAAGGTATTTGTAGTCAAAGGTAGCTCTAATGAAGCGATAAGAGCAATAGTAGGTTTAGCAAGAAAAAAACAAGTGCCTTACATTTTAGTACCGCAAGAAAAGTTAGATCGTATTACTCGTAAAAATCATCAAGGTGTTATTTGTTTTTTTTCGAGCATAGAGTTTGCCTCTTTAGACAATATTTTAGACGCAAGTTTTCAAAGTGGGAACGATCCAGTGTTTTTAATGTTAGATGGCATTACCGATGTAAGGAACTTTGGTGCAATTGCTCGTACAGCTGAGTGTACAGGTATAGATGCAATCATAGTGCCATTCAAGGGAGCGGCGCAAGTAGGGCCGGATGCACTCAAAACCTCTTCTGGGGCATTAAATCACATCCCCGTGTGCAGGGTGAAAAGTTTAGAAGGAACTGTCGATTTTTTGAGAACCTCTGGTTTGCAGATCGTTACTTGTACAGAAAAGACTACCAAAGAAATCTATGATGTAGCATTTGATACACCTACACTTATCGTGATGGGGTCAGAAGAAAAAGGTATTCAGGGAACTATAAGAAATAGAGCAGACCATGAAGTCAAAATCCCTATGAAGGGCAAAGTAAATTCACTCAATGTATCAGTGGCTACAGCGGTGATCCTTTATGAGATGGTACGACAAAGAACACAATAATATACTACAAGAAGCCTAGCTTAGGTCAAAAAAGACCTGTTCTTATGAGGCTTAGTACTGCTACAAAGTATAATATACTAGGTCTTTAAGTAGGCAGACAAAAATAATTGTGAGTTAAAAAATGAGTGATTTTAGTTCAGGTCAAGGCAGAAA
>WTJX01000004.1 GCA_011524675.1 Cytophagales bacterium | reverse complement strand
ATATTATATCGTATCCTGAACCCCATCTTATAGAAAGTAATAGAAAAATCAATAAAGCCATTGGACAGTCCTTACTTAACAATGGTCTAAATATTCAATTTTATACGAGATCTTTTGGTCAGAAGACCCCAAAAAACAGCGCTTTAATCGAAGTAACAGAACATCGTGAGAATGAAGTAATCGTGATCGTAGATACTCCATATTTTACAACTTCACAACTTTTTGACAGCAGAGACGGCGCCCCTTCTAGCAATCAATCATTAATGTTAAAGCCAGCACCGTACAATAGAACCCGTTAAATGATACGCATATGAGTGAAGAGAAGAAAAAAACTATAAGTGCAGAAAAAAAAGCACCAGAGAATAAGGATATTGATCCTATTCGCGGAGTAAAAAAGCTAAACAAAAAACCTCTTTACATAACAGCTGCTATTATTTTGGCAGCCCTAGTTATGCTATCCTATGCTATTGTTCAGCGAGAGAATAAAACTAAAAAGAAAAAACAAAAAAACCAGAACACGGTTGTTCAACAAGACTCTCGCGCTTATAAGGATATTATTGATACGATTCCACAAAGTTATGTAGGAGATCTAAATGAAGCTCCAACTGAAAAAGAGGAAGGCAATAGCAACGAAATTTCAGATGTCGAAAGGCGCTTATTACAAAAACTGAAAGAACAGGAAGAAATGATCAAATCATTAAAACTGTCTAACAAATCAAAAGCCACCCAAGTCGGATCAGCCTCCATGAGAATTTCTGGTGGAAAAACTCGTTTAGCTCCTCCAAAACCAGTAACTCCGGAAGTCAAAAAATCCCTACCTAGTCTAAAGGATATTATGGCAAAACCTCAAATTACAAAGCTTGAGGCCGAAAATAAGAACCTTCGCTCAAGAATGGAAGATCTACTAGCACCCAAGCTTGCTGATGAATTAGTAGAGTTTTATGACGAAGAGATCGACTACGGCTTCGGGGGGGAAGCAAAACGCGTATACGACAGAAGAACACAAGATACAAGTTATATCCACACTTTCAAAGTTCAAGAACCTGTCACACACTTAGAACTCAAAACTGGAACAATTATTCCAGCAACCTTGATAACAGGAATCAACTCGGAACACCCTGGTGCAATCATTGCTCAAGTAAACAATCATGTCTATGATACTCACTCTGGTCAACACCTCCTTATTCCTCAAGGTTCCAGATTATATGGAAAATATGGCCGAGCAGATAATGCAGGTGCTTCACGTGTTTATTTTAATTGGAATCGTCTCATATTTCCTAATGGTGATTCTCTAACTCTCGGTAGTATAGCTGGTATTGATATGGAAGGTAATACGGGTGTAGAAGACAAAGTAAACCGTCACTTTCTTCGAAACTTAACCACATCAGTAATGCTTTCAGGCGTATCGCTTGGGCTTCACTCTGTCACAGGAAGCACGCAAGCAACGAACTTAAATAATCTAAACAACCTTTCGACTCAGCAGATCGCAGCCAACCAAGTATCCATTAACATGGGTAGAATTATAAACCAGCAAATTAGACGAGCGTTCAATCGCGCCCCTACGCTCACAATTCGTCCAGGCTACAGACTAGCAGTAATCGTAACAAAAGATTTAGGATTTGAAAAAGAGCATGAAGACCATATGACCTTCAGTATTAGTAGCGATAATGCTCTAAAACAAAAAGTTCAATACTTTAACCCTAATGATAGGGAATACAGTAATGAAGTCATTTACACCAAATAAAGCACATCGTTTTTTATTAATTTACAGACATATTAACTAATTAATTATCACAATGACTAATTCCTACTATACCTTTACTACTCTATGGATAGCAGTATTGTGCCTTCTCAGCCCTGCAAAAAATAATAATACATTTTCTCAAACGCAAAAATTAGATCCCAAATTAGTAGAAGTTTCTAAAAAAAGCTCACTTTTAGATATCTCCTGGAATAAAATTTCCCGTTTACCAACTCCTCCAAACAATCTCCAGGAGGCGCAATTCATCTCAAAGTTTCAGCAAAAAAACTTCTCTCCCTCTCTACAAATGAGAATAGAGGAGCAAAGCAACTTCGATTTCTATTACTTTGGGTCTAAACTCTTCAAAGACAAACCTAATACTATTAAACTTTTTGAACTGACCCAACACGAGATCATC
>WTJX01000199.1 GCA_011524675.1 Cytophagales bacterium | reverse complement strand
AGATACAGCGGATAGCCCGACCCGAAGGGAAACGCCCTAACTTCGTAAAGTAGAATTAGTAGCACTTACATTGATCTGAAATCGCACAGCTTTACCTTCTAATTCCTATCTTGTGTCTATTTTCTTAACACTTCCGCCCTTTAAAGTACTAAGTCATTAGTACAAAGTTTATCTAACACTAATCACTAAAAAAACTCATCACACATAATTCATAACTCACTCTCCCTCTCTAATCTTTAATCTCTAATCTTTTCTCTTGTCCGCCACTTCCGTGGAATAAAATCTCGCCCTTTTGAGTACAAAGTAAAGAGTCGTTAGTATAAAGTCAAAAGTTTATTAATTAATCGTTTATCACTAAACACTAATCACTAAAAAACTCATCACTCAATCACTAAGCCCTAAAACGTTTCACCTTTAACGTTCCACCTTCAACTTTTTACTCATAACCCATAACTCAGCACTAATCATTAATCTTTAATCATTCATAAGACGCAAAACATTGCGTCTCTACCCATAACCCATCATCATAACTAATCACTAATCTTTGATCTCATGTAACATCGCCTCCAAGTCGTCTAGCGTATTAGCTTCGCTAGCAGGTTTATCTTGTCGCCAACGGCTGATGCGTGGAAAGCGTAAGGCTATGCCCGACTTGTGTCGTGAAGACTTCTGAATGCCTTCAAAGGCAATCTCAAAAACCAGTTCCGCCTTTACACTGCGTACAGGTCCAAAACGCTCCAAAGTATTTTTCTTTACAAAGGCATCTACATGAGCGATTTCCTTGTCTGTAAGACCAGAATAAGCTTTAGTGAAAGGAATGAGTTGTTCATCTTTCCACACCGCAAAGGTATAATCTGTATATAAATTTGCCCTTCTACCATGCCCACGCATGGCATAGATCATCACTGCATCTATCACCAAAGGATCCACTTTCCACTTCCACCAACTGCCTTTTTTTCGTCCTACTTCATAAGGAGACGTTTTGTGTTTGAGCATCAGTCCCTCGCATAAGTATTGCCTAGCGTTTTCTCTTATCTCTGCTAAAACCTGCCACGAATCCGCCTGTACAAGCTCCGACAACAAAAAATGGGACGACTCATCACAGCTATGGTATAGCGATGCTAACGACTGCCTTCTTTCTTGCATGGGCAACGCACGCATATCATTACCTTGTAGCTCTAATATATCATACACCATAAAGCTCACAGGCGACTTTTGCAGCAAGGACTTACTCACATTTTTACGTCCTATCCTAGTTTGTAGCGATTGAAAGGGCATCGGCTTGCCCCCTTGCCAACACAAAATCTCACCGTCTAGGACTGTTCCATTGGGCAAGGCTTCCGCCAAGAAATGTAATTCTGGAAACTTATCCGTTACTAGCTCCTCCCCTCTCGACCAAATGAATAATGTATCCTCTCGCACAATAATTTGTCCTCTGATGCCATCCCATTTTCGTTCTATTTGCCAGTCCGACACTGCCCCCATGTCATCAAAAGAAATATCCAAAGCATAGGCAAGGTAGAAGGGATAAGGTTTGGATAGGTCTTGCGACCGATCTTCGGATAGGATCAATTCTTGAAAGCTGATCGTCTCTGGCGACCAGTTGCCCATAAGTTTGCAAGCCAATACATTTTCTTCAATATTGGTATAGTTAGACAAGGCACGTATCATGAGTTTTTGTGATACACCCAACCGAAAACCTCCTGTAATCAATTTATTGAAAATATAGCGCCCATTGGTGGTGAGCTGCTGCCACGCAGCTATGATCTGTGCTCTCTTATCGTCGTCTTCTTTGTCTTTGAGGTCAATCAAATAATGCACCCAATAGCTAAAGGAGTGCTCACTAAGACTTGTAGGCGGTGGTAATAACTTAGCGATAGTTTCTGCCAAATCTCCTACTACATGATAGGTTTCGTCAAACAACCAATACGGAATAGCCGTTTCTTCTGCCACCCACTGTTTGAGAAGGTTAGTTTTTACCGCTCTTTTGGGTCTTTTGCCCGATAAGATCGCAATAGCCCACATACTGTCTTCGTGAGTACTATGCTCAAAGAAGTTGACCAATGCAGCCACCTTCGTGTTGATCTTTTTGGTACTGTCCAAGGCTTCAAATAGCGCTTCAAAAAGTTTCATAGCGAATGTGTTCGGGTTTTCGGGTGTTC
>WTJX01000217.1:3449-7169 GCA_011524675.1 Cytophagales bacterium | reverse complement strand
AAAGGGAAAAAGAAAATGATTGACTCTGTGAAGGCTATAACTATTACTTCATATTTGGAGACTGAAAGTGATGAATTTTTAGAAAATCATAACAACAATCCAAAATTAGCTTTGAATAGCTTGGTGAATTATTTTTACGATAAACTATCTGAAAATAATTTCATATCTTATGACAAAACCGCTATCAAATTTTTCCTTTTACATGAATTGACAGAATGTAATGTATTTCCAAATTTTAAATAGACTATGCTAATCTCAAAAGACGAAAACATTAAAGGTTCTTCTGTATATGTGGCTTCATTGATTTTAAAGCTTTTTCAAAAAAATAAAATGAAAAAGCTCAGTTTATTTGAAGTAAATGAAGAACTAAAAAAATATGATATTATCAATTACCGCCAGACTGTGTTCGGATTGTCGTTATTATACAGTACTGGTATTATTGACTTTAAAGAACCTTATATTTTCTTGGTAAATTGATTCGACTTAAAAAACTATATAGCGAACCTAGTAGCTTTGATCCTATCGTTTTCAGTGAAGGTTTAAACCTAATCCTTGGTGAAAAATCAGAAGGAAATAACAAAACCAATGGAGTAGGCAAAAGTATATGTATCGAATGTATTAACTTTTGCCTTTTAAAAAAAGAAGCCGAAAGTAGGCTTATGCTTATTCCTGACGGTGTCTTGGATAGTGAAACTATAATTTGTTTAGATATACAAATCAATAATGAACAACTAAGTATCAAACGTTCTTTAAAGGAAGCATCTCAAGTATCTATTTTCAAAAATGGTGCAGAAGTAGTCAACAATGGTAGCATAGAAATAGCTTCTAACTATTTAGGGAAATTATATTTTGATGCTTTTCCTGCTACTCAAAAAAGAATTAGTTTTAGAAATATGCTTAACCCTGTCATGAGGGATGAACGTTCAGAATTTAAAGACATTATTCAATGTTTTGATACTAAAAAAAGGATTCCTAATGACTACACACCTCACCTATTTTTTCTTTCTCTTGACATTGATTTGTACACAAACACTAATGACACAATAAAAGAATATGCGAACAAAACAGCTTATGTGCGTGAAATTAAAAAAGTAATTGAAAAAAAGTGGAATAAACTTAGTATCGCTAGACAAAAACAAAATGAATTAGAAAGAGAGGTAAATAAAATAAACGCTTCGATAGAAAAGCTCAAAAACAATACTGCTTTTGAAGTGGTGCAGGATGAGCTTATCAAGCTTGAAAATGAATTGAAAAACCAAAGGATTGAGCAAAAAGCTATAAAATATGAGATAAGACAAATTGAAAGTCTGCCAGAACCTGAAAATATTAGTGAACTGGATATGTCTATACTCTTTAGCCAGTTTAAAGCTGGTTTAGGAGATATGATAGCCAAGTCTTTGCAAGAGGTAAAGACTTTTAAGGCAAAAATAGATAGCTTCCGTAATACACTGATAAATGCTAAGGTTGAAAAACTGAAAGCTGATCTACTCACTATCAATAAAAAAATAGAATCCTTAGATACTGAGTATAGCTCAAAATTAAAATTAATTGACAAAGACGGTCAAATTTTAAATGATTTGAAAACTACCATCAGAATTTTCAATGAAAAAAGTAGGGAGCTTAATGATTTGAGTATTTCACTAAAAAACTATTTAGAAGCAGAACAAAGCAAAAAGACGCTCTTACTTAAAAAACAAAGCGGTATTAATGATTTTAGTAATCATTTAGAAGAAAAACGCTCTCTTGTAAAAGAGTTTGAGGAGACTATTATTTGGGCGCACGAAAAAATAATAGAAAAAAGTAATGCAAGTTTTTCTTTAAATACAAAGTTCACGTCTATCATCAAAGAGTATCTTTTAGTTGACTACAGAATAGATGATGACGGAAGCTGGAGTACAGAAAGAATGAAAGTTTTTTTATATGATATTGCCCTTTTATTCAATAAAAACACACATACTAAACACCCTAACTTTTTGATTCATGATAATATTTTCAATATTGATAACGATTCTTTAGAAAGAAGTCTCAATTTTATCCATGAGCAAACAGAAAAACAAACCCAAAGTTTTCAGTATATTTTAACCATTAATAGAGATATAATTGAAAGCCTTGAAGAAAAACAAAAGTTAGCATTTGAAGTTAAAGATTACAAGATAGCATCTTTCACAAAAAAGAAACGTTTTCTAAAAAAATCTTACAGCGAACAAAAACGAAAAAAGTAAAATAATGAACAAATTAAAGAAACCAAGATACTAGACGGAAGAGTAAAGATTTAAGATTCAAAAGTTAAAGAAAGCAGAAGATTTTGAGACGTAAGACAAAAGACCATAGTCCATAGACACATAAACTATGGACTATGGTCTAAAAACGTACAGACATAAAGACGTACTGACGTATCGACGTAAAGCTTTTTTAATGAAACTTTTCTTGTCCAACCATAGGAGCATCTACCATCGTTACAACCTTATTTTTATGCGCTCCTTGAGGTCCCATTTTATTGATATCTACATAGTCAACACCTTGCTGAAAAAGGCTATGCTTTTCATTAATGCTGATTTTCTCTCCTCCTTCCAAAAACTGAAATAGACTGTGTATAGACTCCTTTTCTACGACTCGATATGAATTTTTAATATCAACAGTCGCACTCTCAGAAGTTATATTCCCATCAAAATCAACCACCTCAGGTGTTACTTTTGCCAACACCCTAGACTGCCTTACAGCTATGAAGCTAGGATCATGTTCTTTGCCTTTGGTATTGTATATCACATTATTTTTTATTTCTGTATTATCATTAGGCCCACCTCTCAAGGTAATAAATGACCTTTTTTGTGCATGTTCATTATTGATACAGTCTATCATAAAGTTACCAGTGGCTTTGTGTCCTGCATCTTTTAGTGCCAATGCTCCTGCACCTACATTGTAAATGATGTTCCCTATAAAGTATTGATCTCTTGCATAAGCATCTGTGCGCATGGCAGAACTAATATGCTTTGCTTCACAGTCATGAATATAGTTATAGCGGTATTGGTTTTTTTCTCCTGCTCCAGAAGTATAAATGGCATTTCCATCGCCAAGCAGCATTACTATGTTGTACAATTCATTATACTCAATAATATTTTCTTTGGCATGTAATACTTTAAAACGAAAATCCCAATCTTTATTCTTCCCTTTGGGAGCCTCAATAAGAGAGGTTTTTCCAGACTCTATAAATCCTGCTGCCAAATCTCTAGGACCAGTCACGGTAATACCATTATAAGGCGTGTGATGGATCAAATTATGTGCAATATGATTTCTTCCCGACTGAAATACCAAGATGGCAGAAGAATGCCAATAAGCCTCACCAATATGGTGAATGTGATTATTCAAGATATGGTTACCATAGTTTTGGTCTTTATAGCCTATACCATAACCACACAAAAAGATTCCAGTACCTCCAAGCCTTTGAAATACATTTCCTTCAACACGGTTATTCTGAGCACTCAAATCCATTCTTAGCCCTACAGCACCTGAGTTTTCAAAGGTACAGTTAACCACAGAACAGTTTTTGGCACTTCTCAACCTTACAAGAGCATTGCTTACATCGTAGCGATCCCACTCATGTTGTACATTTTTCTTCAAATGATCTTTTGCCCATGTATATCGCTGACCATGGGTAAATACCAAGCCTTTGAAATGTAGGTTTTCAACCATTTTGTCTGTTTTGGTCGTTCTGCTTGTTTC
>WTJX01000217.1:1729-3439 GCA_011524675.1 Cytophagales bacterium | reverse complement strand
GCTTGTTTCTCCTTCTATTCGGATATATTCCAATAAAGTTGGAAGAGAAATATGATGCGGTCGCTGTGTACTATGAAAGTAAATAAGATGGTTTTTTCTATCTGCATACCAATCTCCTTCTTTCAACATGCCTTCTGGGCAGTTATTGATCCAAGCATTTTTAAAGTGTCCCCATGTAGATACTTTTTTTAATTGCCCCAAGCCATAGGCACTCACTACAGCTACTTCTGCTTTTCCTGTCGCTTGATCTATAGCCTTTAAAGGCAAATTATAATGTGTCCAATCGCATGTAGGAAGTATAGATAGCTCTTTGTCTTGGATGTTACTATAGTTAATAATACTTTTAGGAATCTTTATCTTACTTCTACTATCGCAAGTACCATCAGGGTTTCTCTGACCGTCACCCCTCCACGTAGCATATTTTTCTTCAGGTAAAAAAGAGGCACTTTTAGATACAGGAAGCTGTCTATTTCCTTGAAACAAATATTTGGGTATAGAAAGATGAGAAGGGTAAGAAGCTACCCATATATTATTTTGTGATGCTTTAGGCACTCCTGGTGGAACATCTCTAACTTTTTTCCAACTCGTTACAGGGATTTCTGAAGTAAATATAGCATTACCCTTTTCTATAGCTTCATAGGTGATTTTTTGCGTTTCATTTCCAGCGTCTTCTAGTCCAAAAACGACTGTTTTTTTTAAGAAATACGGACCTGTTTCTATGCCTACTCGTATATCTCTAGTTACAGTTTTTTTAAAGGCTCTAACAGCCATTTTGGCTTTCTCTAGGCTGGCAAAAGGGGCTTCTTTTGTGCCAGTATTATTATCGTTTCCACTGGGAGAAACATAAAAATCATAGTGTGTTTTAGCTTGGGTGGGAACAAAAAATAAGTGCATTGCTATGATAATGCAAAAAAAAGACTTCGTATGTATCCTCATATACTATTTAAAATTAATTGATCTTGAATAAAAGCGTACCTAAATTTTTGAACATAAAACAAAAAATAAATACGCGTTAAAAATAATTTAATTATAAGAAAGGTTTTGTAAAACCTTTCTTATAATTCACTTTAACATGAAACCAGCAGGTTAAAGGTTGAACGTAAAAAGTTAAAGGTTGAGTCTAACTCATAAGACGATGCTTATAACGTAAAACTTAAAACCTATAACGCAAAACGTATATACATAAAAAACTATTGAAGCATTATTTTTTGATACGCTCCTGTTTCTTCATCTAATAGAAAATACACTCCTGCCTTATATCCAGACAAATCTACTTGAGTAGATTCGTTCAATTGTATATTTTTCAATAAAGCACCTTCTACAGACCTCAACGAAAGCTGCATCGTTTCTATATCTTCTGGCAAGCTTATATTCAGTACGTCTGTTATAGGATTTGGAGCTAAAATTAACCCTCTACTTTCTAGCGTATTTTCACCAGCATCACTTATCAGAGCTACCTTGGTCGTCAAAAGGGTAATGTAATTTATTTGTACATCTACAGTACCCGTATTAACCAAAATGATTTCTTGTGTTTTACCTTCCACTAGAGCTGTAGAATCTGACTTAGTATCACCTACAGGCCATTCGTTTTTACTCGTAGCAGAAGTAATAGCATAAACAGCTGCGTCCGCATCATCCGTAGAAGTAATGGAAACCTCACCTTCTGTGGTAAGCATTTTACAATTCATTCTGATGTAAAACAATGCAGTA
>WTJX01000217.1:0-1629 GCA_011524675.1 Cytophagales bacterium | reverse complement strand
CTCACCTTCTGTGGTAAGCATTTTACAATTCATTCTGATGTAAAACAATGCAGTATCGGCGGTAGAGTTTATACCCGTAGTAGGTACAAAAGAAGGTACTTCCACAGCATATACCAATGAATCGCCAGGCGCAAAAGTAAACGTACCAGAAGAGGCAGAAATACCAACATTAGCAACATTATTTACAGCGTCAGAGACATTAACAGTAGCTACATCTGTTCTAGTAGCTAGTAAAGCATTGCTTGTCATATGTGCAAGCAAGCATAATAGTAATAACTTTTTCATATATATTTGTTTATTAATTGAGTGATGCAAATATGTAGAGGTAACATAAAGTATGTAAGCAAGAATGAGAAACGAAACGTTTTTTCGTGTTTTTTCATCGAATTGTGCATCATCAAGATTGAAGAAAACATATTACTAGATACTTTTTTTTAAGTAATTTTAGGTATGAATAAAATACAACAAATCGTTCAAGCGCTTGAACTAGCTCCGCACCCCGAAGGTGGCTATTATAAGGAAACCTACCGATCGGCAGGAAGTATAAAGACCAGTTCTTTGGATAGCGAATATGAAGGAGAAAGAAATTATAGCACAGCTATCTACTATTTACTTACCTCAGACGTCTTCTCTGCTTTCCATAGGATTCATCAAGATGAAACTTGGCATTTTTATGATGGTAGCGCACTAGACTTACACATCATTAGCCCAGATGGTTACTACCAACTGATAAAAATAGGAAGAGAAATAGAAAAAGGTGAGGTACCACAGTTTACTGTAAAAGGAGGAGACTGGTTTGGGGCATCTGTTCGTGAAGAGAATAGCTATTCATTATGTGGCTGTACGGTAGCACCGGGCTTTGACTTTAGAGATTTTGATATGCCCGACACGGAAGAGTTGATCAAAAAGTTCCCACAACATGCCTCGCTCATCAAAAGCTTAAAATCATAAGACCTTGATAAAACATAAGTAGTCGTTTAAACATCTTTATTATAAATGTTTTTGGACGACTACTTAAAACCTAAAAACGAAGGCTTACATTTTCTTTCTTTTGGCTAAGTATGCCAATAACAAATCATTCAAAGGCTTATTGATATCTACTTCCACAAAGTCTATCTTGTAGTTTCCACATAATATTTTGATATCATGAAAGTATTGTTTAATACTTTTTTGATAACTTTCTTTTACTTGCTCAGGGTTTAGCTCCATTTGCTCACCAGTTTCCAAATCGGTCAAACGGTGCGGTCTATTCTCTAAGTCCAAATTTCTTTCCGTCTTTTCATCAAAGATATGAAATACGATTAGCTCATGGTTTTTATGCTTTAAATGTTGTAACGCCCTAAAAAAATCTGCTTGTTTATCTTTGTTTCCTAACAAGTCAGTAAACAGTATGATAAGGTTGCGTTTATATTTTTTCTCGGCTATACGGTGCAGAGTCTCAGGTATGGCGGTACTTTTTTCTATGCTAGGCGAGGCGATGAGTTCTTCTAAGGTAGAAAAGATGAGTTGTAAATGTGCAGCTGTACCTTTTATGGGAATCTCCTTGACTATTTTTTCATGAAACAAACTTAAGCCTATGGCATCTCTCTGCTTGTGCAATAAATAAGACAAGGCTGCACAAGCATAAGC
>WTJX01000325.1 GCA_011524675.1 Cytophagales bacterium | reverse complement strand
CCCTACAGCAATGATATGTACATAGGTAGTCATCATGAGTTTCACAAAGACGTTGTTTTCAACCAAAACTATACGCTAGAGCAAGCAAAAAAAGACCAAGAAAAACGTAAAAGAAATTTAGTCCCCATTTTTGAAGGAACAAAAATCATAGAATACCCCGCAGAGCAAAGTACATTGACCAAAAGATATTTTGACAGAGCCATCTCTTTTATTGACAAGAACAAGAACAAACCTTTTTTTACCTACATCACACCTGCCATGCCTCATATACCTTTGTTCGCATCAGCAGATTTCAAAGGTAAAAGTGCGAGAGGACTATACGGAGATGTTATTGAAGAAATAGACTGGAATATGGGTAAACTGCTTGACTACTTAAAGAAAAATGATTTAGAAGATAATACCATCGTTATATTTACTTCTGACAACGGCCCTTGGTTGAAATACAAAGAAAATGCTGGCTCTGCTTTACCATTAAAAGGAGGGAAATTCACCGCTTTTGAAGGTGGTGTAAGAGAACCTTGTGTGATGCGCTTTCCCAATAAATGGCAAAAAGGTACTGTAAGCTCTGAGGTTATTTCTACTGTTGATCTTTTGCCTACCTTGGCATACTATGCCAATGCCTCTATACCCAAAGGTTTAGAATTGGACGGAAAAAGTGTCGCAAAAGCCTTAGAAGTGCAATCAAGCCCTCTAGAAAATGACTATCATTATTACTATCTGAAAAAACCAAGAAATTATCCACCAACTATCGGTGTACGCTATGGTGATTGGAAATACTTAAACATTGATGAAAAACGTTACTTATTTAATCTAAAAGATGATAAGGAAGAAAACAACAATCTCATTGAGGAGAATAAAGAAATGGCAAAAAAACTTGATGAAGTTCTAAACAAAAGAAAATTGGCAATACCTAGCCCTCAAGAATAAATAAAAGGAAGTTTTACTAAACTATAAGTAGGCGTTCAAAAATAATTGATTTTACAACTGATTTTTTGGACGACTACTTATGCAATATAAATTAATCTAATATGATGAAAAAAAGATCTTTACCGTTATTACTTATAGCTTTGTTGACAAGCATTGCATCAATAGCTAAAAAAAATGAGCAACCCAATATTATCATAGTCTTTACTGATGACCAAGGTTATCAAGACTTGGGATGCTTTGGATCACCAAAAATAAAAACACCACGCATAGACCAAATGGCAAAAGAAGGCATACGCTTGACAGACTTCTATGTAGCAGCAGCGGTATGTAGTGCATCGCGTTCATCATTATTGACAGGTAGAAATCCCGACAAACATGGTATCGGAGGCGCATTATTCCCTGGTCTAAAAGGATTGAATACAGAAGAAGTAACCATAGCAGAAGTCCTCAAACAAGCGGGCTATGCTACCGCTTGTTTTGGCAAATGGCATTTGGGCGACATGAACGAGAGTGAGCTTCCTACAGGACAAGGTTTTGACGAATATTACGGCATCCCTTATAGTAATGATATGTTCATAGGAAAGCATCAAGAGTTTCATGAGAATGCTGTATTTAATAAAGGTTACACTTTAGCAAAAGCAAAAGGAGACCAAGTAAAACGTAAGAAAAATTTTGTACCCATTTTTGAAGGAACAAAAATCATAGAATACCCCGCAGAGCAAAGTACCTTGACCAAAAGGTATTTTGACAGAGCCATTTCTTTTATTGACAAGAACAAAAAGAAACCATTCTTTGCCTACATCACCCCAGCCATGCCTCACATCCCTTTGTTCGCATCTACAGATTTTAAAGGTAAAAGTGCAAGAGGACTATATGGTGATGTAATTGAGGAAATAGACTGGAACATGGGTAAGCTGCTCGACTACCTCAAGAAAAATAAGTTAGAAGAAAACACTATTGTTATATATACATCTGACAATGGTCCATGGTTAAAATATGGAGATAAAGCAGGTACTGCCTTACCTCTTAGAGATGGGAAATTTTCACCTTTTGAAGGAGGTGTAAGAGAGCCTTGTGTCGTACGATTCCCAAAAAAATGGCAAAAGGGAGCTGTAAGTTCAGAGGTTATTTGTACTGTAGATCTTTTGCCTACCTTGGCATACTATGCAAAGGCATCCATACCAAAAGGATTAGAATTAGACGGAAAAAATGTAGCCAAAGTGTTAGAAAATACTTCTAACC
>WTJX01000718.1 GCA_011524675.1 Cytophagales bacterium | reverse complement strand
CATTATAAAGGATAGCACACCTATTTTCTTTACGTATTTTCCTTTGATTTTAGATGGATTAAAGACGATAGCTTCTTCAAAAGAATCAGTTTCCCATATTTCTGTAGGTGGAGTATTGTCAAAGTACTTAGCGTAAAGTTTTTTTGTTACGTCTCTAGCCTTATCAAATGTTTTTCTTTCTTCTTTCTTGTGGGTAGAAGGAATATGCTCTATCCTTTTACCTAATACATGACATAACGACTCGTAAGATTGAGTGAAAATAAGATGTAAATGCCATACTTTATCAATGATTTCTGAGGGAGAAACCATCTGATTGCCTACTGCTGCGAGATACATAAACTTTTTATACTCTAAGATTGCTAATTGAGTATAATGTAGCGTCCAATTATTCTCATAAGCAAGTCGAGTAGAAAAGCCATATTCTTCTAAGGGATCATCTAACGTAAAGTTTTTCACTTCTTCCCAGTCAAGTATGTTTGCAGTTGTTTGCATGTGTTTAAAATGTGTTCGAGTGTTCTTGTATTTAAGTGTTCAAGTTGAAAAAGCCTTGTGCGATGAGCTATGGGCTTTGAGTTTTTAATAATGTACCTGTCTATTGGTATTAACACTACATTAGACATGCTGGCTATATACGTTTTATGTTATAGGTTTTAAGTTTTACGTTATATGCATTGCCTTGTGTGTTAGACTCGACCTTCAACGTTTAACGTTCAACCTTTCACTTTTAAGTATCCTTTTTTATTCCTCTTCGGGTAATGGGTGCACTACTCCCCATTCTAGAAATTTAAAGTCCTTTTTGGTTAAATTAGGATCATAAATATCTTCTAAATGGTCGATTTTCAAGACTGCCACTATTGGGAACTCACCATTGATAAGGTTGTTGCCTGTTGCTTTAGACCTTAACAATAACTCTTCATACTCACCTGTTTCTGGGTCTGTATATACTCTAGCTAGAAAATAAGCATCATCTTTTTCTAAAAATAGTTTCTCTTCCAAATACGCATAACGCTTATTTTTTAGATAAGATTTTTTTCGGTTAAAAGGGTTTAATAAAAAGTATTCATTGAAATAACGACTAATGACCACCTCATTGCTTGTGTCTCCTTTTACCATAACCTTAAACTGACCATCTGGTACTTTGATTTTAAAAGGCATTTCATATTTCAAGGGAAACCATCTGTCTTTAATCAATTTGAATCTGCTAAGTCTAAGGCAAGCTATCATAATGATAAAGCAGATCGTAAGGATAGAAAACATAAAATCCAACATGGCATCGATAACGCTAAATTGAATACTCAACAATATAAATTGGATGACTAGCACTGCCGCATAGTAAAGGAGTAGTCTTTTTGCTACTTTCTCCGAATCTACCACTCGTTTATAGGTGAAAAAATCAGAGTTGTTCAAGGCATTGTTTATTATAGTGGCAAAGACAGAAATAGAAGCATAAAAATTAAATAAATTAATTGGAAAAAGTAAAAATCTATCTTTAGGGTATGTAAGTCCAAAATTATAAAACCCATGCAAGAAGGCTGCAAATAATAGGAATAAGATAATACTAAAAAAATGTGGTCTGCGTGGATGGTAATAATACCTCATGATGCTATAAGCGACAATAGCTGTGTAAAACATATGCCCCAAAGAACATTTTATTGCCCTTGCTGTGATGATCTCTGCACCATAACGATTGAAATATAATACGTTTTCTACAGCAGAAAAACCTAAGGCGGAAACACAAGCATATACAATAAAGTCAATGGGTTCATTTATCTCTTTTCTAAAGAAAAAGAAAATGATAAGAAAAGGAGTGAGCTTACTTATTTCTTCTACTAAGCCTACAGCAAAAATATAGTATAGCAAATCATAGGTGAAATCATCTTTTGGCTTACTGATGACTCCGTCAAAAAAGAGTCTGTTGATACCAAAAGTGATAAAAACAGAGGTACAACCTAGTGCAAAAGTTAAAATAATGTAGCCAAAGCGTTCTTTTTCAAAAATATCTACTAGCCGATAGTAGTCAACCCATATCCATGCGATGAAAAGAGAAATGAAAGTATAGGCAATAATCATGTGGCGAGAGTAGGTTTAGTGAACAATATTATATCATAAAAAAGTAGGATGCCAAGAATTATCAAGAATTCTTGGTGTTTTAGACTGATGTGATTATTAT
>WTJX01000490.1 GCA_011524675.1 Cytophagales bacterium | reverse complement strand
AAATAATGGGGGGTAGATCAACGATATAGTGATTAGTAATTTTTACTTTTATTAAAGACTTGATACTAAATGCTCATGAACTATTTACGATTTCAAGACAAAAAATATTAGACCTTTAAAAACGTAGAGACATAGAGGCGTAAAGACCTTATTTGAATGAAAAAACTAGACTGGTATATATTAAAAAAATACATTGTTACTTATATCTATACGGTATTGGTACTTGTAACCATTATTTGTGTGATTGATTTTACAGAGAATCATGATGACTTTGTACAGAAAGAAGCTTCTTACAGGGAAGTGTTATTTGATTATTATCTGAATCTTTACCCTTATTTCGCTAACTTTTTGAGTCCTATCACCATATTTATCGCTACGATTATGGTTACTTCTCGCTTGGCAGCACATACAGAGATTATTGCTATGCTGAGTAGTGGTATGAGTTTTCTACGTATTATGTTTCCTTATTTTATAGGGGCTATTATTGTGGGAGGAATGACGTTCCTTTTGTTGGGTTGGGTGATTCCAAGTGCCAACAAAACGAGGGTTTCTTTTGAATTGAAGTATTTGAAGGGAGGATTTCTTTATGCCGACAGGGATGTACATATGAAGGTGGGGGATGACCTTTATGCTTATATGAAGTCATTTAATGCTGAGGTGAACCAAGGAAGAGATTTTACCCTTGAACGAATTGAATTTACGCCAGAAGGTCCTGTATTGAAGGAAAGGCTTACTTCTTCTAGGGTAGTATGGAGGAGCGATAGCTTAGGTGACAGATGGAATATGGCTAGATATACTAAACGTACTTTTGAAGAAGGAAAGCAATACATTACCAAAGGCAGCGACTTGGATACTACTTTGGCAATGCAGCCAGAAGACTTTAAGACAGAACTCAATAAAAAGATTACATTGAGCCTGCCCGAACTGGTAAGTTATATCAAAGTGTTAACGGAAAAAGGGGCTTCGGATACTAGAGTATATAAACTAGAGCTTTATAATCGCTATACTTATCCTTTTGCTATTATTATTCTTACAGTCATAGGAGTAGTAGTGTCTGCACAGAAGAAAAGAGGGGGGATAGGTTATCAGCTTGTTTTGGGTTTTGGGCTTGCGCTGGTTTTTATTCTTTTGGTACAAATAGGTGTTAAGTTTGCCGAAACGAATGTTATCAATCCGTTAGCTTCTGTCCTAATGCCTAATATTATTTTCACGATCATTGGAATTTTCTTGTATAAGATATTGCCTAAATAGCTCTTGAGACCATAAGACTTTGAGATTTTAAGATTCTAAGACACAAAAGACGAAAGACACAAGGCGTAAATTAATAATGCGTTTTGTTGTTTCAACTTTGAGCAATGAGTGGTTAATATATTTTGTACTCAATACTAGCGATTAGATGCTAGGTACTTAAAAAAACGTAAAACATATAAATTCATGAGAAGAGAATGTTGAAGGTAGTGTCAATACCGACAAACAAGCGCATAACTAAAAATACTCAAAACCCATAGCTCAAAGCTTTTCAACTTGAATACACGAACACACGAACACACTAAAACCCATGAAAAAACATTTTGTAACCCTTATTGCCTTATCATTTGTACTAGGCATGTCTTTTTTAGTTTGTAAGCAAGCAAAAGCTACAACACACAATACCAATTCTTTACATTTCAAAACCAAATGGCTATTAAAAGAAGGCAAAAGACTACACTTACCGCTGTATGCAGGCAGTGAAAGTGATGTTACCTCTTATGATTTTACGGTAGATTGGGGAGATGGGACTATAGGAGAAGTTACTTCTTATGACGACCTTGATGCAATGCATACCTATGCTAGCGAGGGAGAAAAGATTGTTACCATTACAGGTAAGCAATGTAAAGGCTTTAATTTTGCGAAAAATATTCATTCCAAAGACTATTTAATTGATGTGATGCAATGGGGCGGTTTAGAACTTGGCAATGCAGGAGGGTGTTTTTATGAATGTTCCAATTTAAAGACTTTTTCTGCTAATGATACACCGAACTTATCAGAGACAACGAATATGGTAGGGATGTTTAATTCAGCAAGTTCTTTCAGTAGTGATTTGAATAGTTGGGATGTAAGTAATGTTACAGACATGAGTGCTATGTTTGCTAATGCAAAAGTTTTCAATGGAGATTTGAGCAGTTGGGATG
>WTJX01000058.1 GCA_011524675.1 Cytophagales bacterium | reverse complement strand
GATGGCTGGAATGAAAGTGGTGCTTGTAAAGTGTGATGAGAGAGGTAATATTGACCAACAGGATTTGGAGGAAAAGGCAAGCTTGCATGCCGACAAATTGGCTGCCTTGATGGTTACTTATCCTTCTACGCATGGAGTATTTGAGGAAGGAATACAATCCATTTGTGCGCTTATTCATGAGCATGGCGGTCAGGTGTATATGGATGGTGCCAATATGAATGCCCAAGTGGGGCTTACAAGTCCTGCGTTGATAGGTGCTGACGTATGCCACCTGAACTTACATAAGACATTTTGCATTCCTCATGGTGGTGGCGGGCCTGGGATGGGGCCGATAGGAGTGAAACAACATTTATCTCCATACTTGCCAGGGCATACTATGCACGATAGCGAAGGGGCTATTGCTGCTGCCCCATATAGTAGTGCGTTGATTCTTACCATCTCATATGCCTATATCGCTATGATGGGGGCGAAGGGGCTAACAGATGCTACTAAAATAGCTATATTGAATGCTAATTATGTTAAGCAGAGATTAGAAAAACATTATCCTATCCTCTATACTAGCAAGCTAGGCATATGTGCCCATGAGTTTATTATTGATTGTAGAGCATTCAAAAATGCTGCGGGCATACAAGTAGATGATATTGCCAAACGTCTGATGGATTATAACTTTCATGCTCCTACGGTTTCTTTTCCTGTAGCTGGTACGATGATGATAGAACCTACAGAGTCGGAGTCTAAGGAGGAGCTAGATCGCTTCTGTGAAGCTATGATTCAGATCAGAAAAGAAATAGAAGCTATCGAAAAAGCGAAGTTTACTACTGACGATAACCCTCTAATAAATGCACCACATACTTGTGCCTACGTGCTAGCTGATGAGTGGAAGCATCCTTACTCAAGAAATGAAGCTGCTTACCCTCTAGCGTGGGTAAAGAGCAATAAGTTTTGGCCTTCGGTAAGTCGTATTGACAATGCTTATGGCGATAGAAATCTAGTATGTACCTGTTTGCCTGTAGAAGAGTATGCGTAGTTTTTTTAAGATTTTTAGACTTTGAGATTTTTAGACTTTGAGATGGTGGTTTGTATTGAGTTATGTTTTTTTTAGTGTTTAGTGATTAATAGTTAGTGTTTATTGGTAGGAGTAACTAGACTTCTTAGAACCGAAAAAAAGCTGAATAATGAAAAGACAAATAGCAAATCACAAAAATCAAAAGGTTGTGTTTTTTTTGACTAAATGAAATGTACTGCTTATTTAACGAGTTATAAAATACGTCATTGGTAGCATTAGTGTAGTTCCTTAGTATAATTTTTAAGCCTTTGTTTAGACAGAGGCAATATTTTTTGTGTAAGAGGATATTTCATAAAAAGCCAATGAACTTATTTGACAATATTTCTTTCTAAAAAGTCATGTAAGCTTTTCGTCAAATAGCGATAACACCTGCCGTTTTTACTCAGTATAATGCCATTATCGGGACTTTGATCTCTCAGCATTTGCATCTTGCTTTTACTGCGAACCCCAAGTATTTCTTGCGCCTCCTCAGTACCTACCCATTTGCCATACTTCTCTACCACAGCAGCCTCTTTGGAATGTTCAGCTTCTGAAAGCTGTTGATTTAATTGATTTTTTTTCAAACTCTCTTCTACCGCTTGACTTATAAGAGCTTTTAGATAAGAACTTATCTCATCTCCTAATTTTAAAATTATTTCCATACGTAAACTGATTAGTGATTAATAAACTATAGACTCCTTTATACTAGATACTAACTACTAGATACTCAAAAGGGCTAGATTCAATTCCACGAAAGTGGCTTTGTTTAATTAATAATGAAGAATGAAAAATTAATAATTAGTTTGGGGTTATGAATTATGTGTGATGGGTTTTTACAGTGATTAGAGATTAGTGTTTAGTGATTAATATTGAGTTATAGGTATTTTTATAGTGATTAGTGTTTAATTTTTTACTTCTAACCACCTTGTACTTAATACTAACTTCTTAAAAAAAAGCTAAAAACTTATAGACTATTGACTCGTTTATACTAGATACCAGATACTAACTACTAGATACTCAATAAGCCAATAGCTCATTGCTCAAAGCACAAAGCTTTTGAAAAAAACTAAACTCTAATCACTAACCACTAATCGAATAGTCGTTACAAGACGATAACCTTCTCGGT
>WTJX01000387.1 GCA_011524675.1 Cytophagales bacterium | reverse complement strand
ATAAGAAAAAATATGGTACTTTAATGAAGAAGTTATTTGCTGAATATCAAATATTGCAAAAAGAAATGAATGATCCTGTAGATATAACTAACGCCTTTGAAAGCTTTATGAAAGGAGAACCATTACCACCTTTAGTAAAGGCGAGTTATAATGACAAGCATTAAAATATGTCGAAGGTCAAAAGTTGAATGTGGCGTTAATACCGACAGATAAGGCTGAAGCGTTAAGAAAATAGACATTAGTCTGTTTTTAGCGAAGAGCCAATATGCGGGAGGGTCATGATTAAAACATGTATAACACACTGAATAACAATATGTTAGTACTTGTGTCTTGCAACTAGGTACTTTTAAACATATGAAACGAGCATGTAAAAGGTTAAGTCTAACTCACAAGACAATGCTTATAATATAAAACGTAGAACCTATAACTCAAAACGTATATAAACATATGAAAAAAATAAAAATAACAACACTCATTTTATTATTTAGTCTATCCTTAACTTTTGCACAGAAAAAGCAAAAATATGATGGTAGCTGGGAATCTTTGCAACAAATGCCTATACCTTCTTGGTTTGATGATGGCAAAATTGGAATATTTATTCATTGGGGCCCCTACAGTGTGATAGGGCATCGCCAAGGAGGAAGAGGCTACGCAGAACATGTACCAAAACTCATTTATGCCTACCCTCAATACTATTATAAATACGTTGAAAAACGTTGGGGAGCAAAGCCACCAGAGTTTGGATACAAAGACATTATACCAGAGTTTAAAGCAGAAAAGTGGAAGCCAGACGAGTGGGCAAAATTGTTTGCTAAGGTAGGAGCCAAGTACGTAGTACTCACTGCCGAGCATCATGACGGATGGGCAAATTGGGATTCAGACATCACGCCATGGAATGCAGTAGATATGGGACCAAAGAGAGATCTCGTAGGTGACCTAGGTAAAGCAGTGCGTAAGCAAGGACTCAAATATGCTCCTTCTTATCATAGAGAACGTCATACAAGTTTTTTTACTACCGAAAAGTATCGTGTGCACGCTAAAGCAAGACCTGATATTTTAGCAGAAATAGAAAAAATGCCCAAAGCAGCTTCGCTTTATGGTCCTTTTGGTTTTAGCAAAGCATCGGTAGATGAATATGTGGCTCGTTGGAAAGAAATACAAGACAAGTATCATCCAGATTTCTTATGGATAGACGATATTCCTATTTTTACTAGAGATGGTAACAAGGTAGCCAAAGGCATCATGAAACCAGAAATCGAATATTATTATGATCAATGCCGTCAGATGATTACTGACTTTATGAACAATGGTATAGACAGAGGGCAAGAAGTATATTTGAATAATAAAGGAGCAAATCGTAACTGGCCAGACGGGATAGGCTGTTTAGAAAAAGATAATCTCAAATTAAAAGTAATAGGTCCTAAATGGCAAAGCTGTACTACTTTCGGTTCATCCTTTGGTTATCTTGAAAATGATGGATATAAAACACCACAAAGTGTTATCAAAGAAATGGTAGAGGTGATTTCGCGCAATGGAAACTTCTTAGTAAACATAGGTCCAAAAGCAGATGGAACTATCCCGGCAGAACAAGTAAGGTTGTTGAACATTATGGGAGATTGGTTAAAAACAAATGGTAAAGCCATTTATGGTTCTCGCTATTGGAAAGAAAACTACCAAGAAGCAGGACATTTGGCATTTACTACTCATGGAAAAAACCTTTATGCCATAGCACTAGCAAAACCTACCAGTTTTACCATAGAGGGTACTAAAGGATGGGACAAAGATGAAGTGGTGGCTGTAAGTTTATTGGGTAGCAAAGCAAAAGTAAAGTGGGAAATGACCTCTGAAGGATTAAAAATAAACGCTCCTAGTGATGTAGATAAACTTCAGTATGCTTGGTCTTTTGAAATCATAACCAAAAGTGAGCAACACCACCCCAATGTGATACAAACTGATGCCTCACAAGCGTTAAAAGGAACTAAAAAAGTGGATTTAGACGGTAAGCATTAAACCAGTATATCCACCTATTTAAAAGTGAAGGCTTGGCTTTGATTAAAAATATTTCATTTCACAAGCTTTTCACTTTTAATCTTAAACCTTAGATTAGTTTTAACTTCGTGAAATAAGTAGGCGGACAAAAATAATTGTGTTTTAAAAAACGAGTGATTTTAGTTCAG
>WTJX01000433.1 GCA_011524675.1 Cytophagales bacterium | reverse complement strand
ACCTCCAATATCATTTCATGAAAATCTTCAAATATAAAATCAGTCCAATATTTACCATAAAAATTCACTGTTGATGTAATCCTATAGGTAGAGCTTAAGGTTACTTCTTGCCTTGACGAATCTATACTTCTGATGGAATAAGCACCTTTTACGGCATCGAAATACGTTCCTCCTATCATAACATGCTCGTCAAGCGTGTGTGGTGGAATGTCCTCAGGATTGACGATAATGTCATATTCGAAACCTACGCCTTCTTTCCATTTGGTAATTCGTTCTTTAAACTTCAATCCTTTTTCCCAAAGAATAGACCTCGTACCTCCTACCTGCTCTATATCTAATTCCCCATGTATAGGCTTAGGAATACCAATACTATGAATGAAATGAGGCTGTATTTCATATTTTTTTATATTCTTTACGTTCTTGATGTTTTCCCAAACCGTTTCTTTACTTGCATCTATGATAATGGTAGTTGTAACTGTTCCGTAATAATTATCTGGAGTAATGAGACTTTCCATTGCTAAGACGAATAAAGGAATCGCCAAGCTTATATATAGTTTCTTTGAGTTATCCCCTTTCGATTTGAGCTTTATCAGCCGATAAATGAAAGCCCCTAGACTACCTAAAACCAAAAAAGGACCAATAATAATGACCAAACAAATGCTACCTTCCAATCCTGTAATAAAAGTAAGGTAAAAGAATGTTAAAACGCTCACCCAAGGAGCAATCAGATAGGTTAGATAACTTTTTAATTGAGCTTTGGTTGATAGTAAAACAGGAATGGTCCCCAAAACAAGAGGCAAAGCAAAGACATATCCAATAGAAACAGTTTTATGAGAGCCCTGCACGATAAGCATAGTGATAAAGGCGTAAGCAACTCCTATTACTATACCTATGAGTAATGTCTTTAATTTTTTCATGAGTTTAAAATGTGTTCAAGTATCCTTGTATTCGAGTGTTCAAGTTGAAAAAGCTTTGCGCAATGAGCTATTTGCCCTATCTGTTGGTATTAAGGACACATTAGACATTTGACCTTTGACATTCGACATGCTCGTTTTATGTATTCAAGTTTAACAACTATTAGCTGTAAGCTTTAGGCTTTGTACATTTCCAATTCTTCGTATCAACATCAAAATTCAAAGATTAGCCCTGCACCGAAATTTATAAAATAATTCAGGTCAACTTCTGTATATATTTCTTCTTCTTCACTATCTATTAAAGAAGATACCACACCCTCACCTACTTCAAACAAGTGAGCACCTATTTGGGAATGAATGTTTAAATATACATTGTTTATGAGCGTTTGAACTACTCCAGCTTTGATTCCAAACAAAATTCCTCCAAAATAGATCGGATGCTTGTTTAATGATGTGTTATTTCTAAAATAAGCTTTTGACTCTTTTGAAACCCAGTTTCCACTAAACCCAAGTAAACCACCAATATATACTCTATCGAAAAAAATCTTATTAACTCCAGCATATAAACTATGAGAGTAATATTTAAGCGTATTTACACCAAGGAAGTTAGTTTTATTTTGATGAAAGAAGTAGCCAAACTCAAAATTTGAGCTATAGTAGGCGTGTCTGTTTTTCTCTCTTATTCTTTCTCCAAAATATATGTTTAGAAATAAGTTATTATTAATATCTCTACTATAAGAAGCACCTACTTGATCCTTTTCTATAACCTCAGCCTTTGTATAGGATATTAAAAGTAAGAGGATAAAAGTCAAATTAATTTTCATGTTTTCTCATATTCAAGTTGAAAAAAGCTATAAGCTGAATGCTTTAGGTATGGTAGTAAGATTAAAAAAAGAGTCTAATAATCATGCCTTTATATGTATGTAATCCTCAATTCAGGATGTTCTTCACTATTTTCTACGAAGCTTGATGCAAAGACCATGCTTCTATAATGCGTAGGGTCTTTCTGTTTTAGGTAAAAACCAAAACTTGTCTCTGGATTATCAACCATGATTTGTACTAACGCTGTTACATCTGCAATTTTAAGATCATTATTATTGTTGTTTCTTGGAATCTCGGCACTTATGGAACTATCTATAGCGGGAGGGTTGCTACCGTTGACAAGTTCTTTATCCCAGTCTTCTATAATTCTAAAAACTGATGTGGTATTGTCAGAATCCCAAGAAGAGTTTAAGTTTCTGTCATAGACAGAGCCATCATGAAATATTAATTCCGCTTTAATGATTTTGACATTCGTTAAAGTTTTTAAGTCTAAAAATTCTATAACTGAATGATGGTCTCCTCTATCGTCTCCATTTTTGGTCCATTCTGAAGATCTAAAATATAACCTACCATGTGCATTATTATTAAGCCAATCAGGATGAAACCCTAACATTGCCTCTTTACTATTCAAGCCATCAGGTTTAAACGATACACTTAACGCCTCAGCTTTATTATTTGAATGAAAAAATAACATATATTCAATTAAAAGTTTATAAGTAGGATAGCCTTTTCATATAAATTAGATAATAAAACTTATCTTTTAGATAAAAAGTCAAATTAAATATCTGCTTTTTTCAGCAAAAAAGCAATAAATAAAAAATTTTTTATTTTAGAATATCCATTTTTATTCCTAGAAAGGAAGCATAGAAGAAAATTATATAGTATCAAAAAGCTTTTGAGCATAGGGTTTTTCGCATGATAAATGAACGAAAAACCAATTATCTCCTTAACTTAGTTCGATTGATGAACTAAAATTTAAATATTCAAATCATTGAACTTTTAAAATCAATATAAATGTTTTTTCAAAAACAAAAATATTATTACAGTGAAAAGGAACTAAGCATTCTTGTTCAAGATATGAAAAACTCTTTCGAAGGTAAATTTAATTCTAGTGGCTTAGACGGGGCGTTTTTAAACTTAAACGATTTTAAAGTAGGACTATCAAGTATTATAAGTTTTTCGAATTTTGCATACAAAACAACCTATCTAAATGGAGAGGTGTATGAAGACAGCGATGGCTGGGCAATCATTAAATTTAAATTATCAGCTAATCCAATTTTTTGGTTTAAATGTTACTTTTTCATTTTACTGTTCTCAAATTACTTATACAAAGATGGGAACATGGTTGTTGCAATGATCTTTTTATGTACTGGCACAGCAATAGTTTATTCCATAAGCAGAATGATTAAACGTATATTAAAGGAAAGATTTGTTTCGGTACTGAAGCTAAAGGAAATTAGTTAACCTCTAAAACAGATAAAAAAAGTCGTTCATTTTCATGAGTTTGAACCAACCCTTGAAAGGTAGTAAACTTAAAGTAGAGCACGGTAAACTTTAGGACTTTGACTGAATTAAGCTTAAAGCTCCCCTACTCGATGGGAAGCTCCTTAATCTCAATATTTCTAAAAAGAATCTCCGCCCATTCGGCTTGAAGACCTATTCGACCTTTTCCTATCGGCTTTCCATTATATTCAAAATTAGTAGTTTCCAAAACTACCTCATCATTCAAAATAAAGACAGCCTTTTTATCTCCATAAACACGGAGTTCCATTTGATTCCATTCTCCTTTTTTCTCTATTCCAGCCGAAGCGAAAACCGACTTTCCTCTTATTGGTTCTTGTGTAGGTTCATAATATTTATGCTCATTCCTTCTAGTCTCTGTACTTAAACCTTTACCAATAACGAATAAATCACCTGAATGGAAACGTCCCTCAGCACCACGTTTATGCGGCTTGTTTGCGGGAGACTCTCCTATTTGCATTTCTATGCAATAAGGCCATACTTTGGTCAAATCACCATGAATATGAAATAATAGCCCAGAATCTCGGTCCCAATCTATTCTTGGCGAGAACTTTTTTTCTAACCACTTATATTCTAACCTTAAAATAAAGTGGCTATACTCCTTATCCGTATAGAGTACATCTGATAGCTGTTCCGATTTGTCCGCTTTGTCGGCATATACATGAATAGCCTTTTCTTCTTTATTCACTGAGAACGGACCATAATCGCTTTGGCCTGAAGATCGTGCCGTTGTCCAACCATTTAGCGACTCCCCATCAAACAAGGGCTTAAAACCACCTTTACAGGAAGACAAAAAACTTATTAGTATGAAGGTGAAGAATAAAGTATAGGATTTGATCATGTTTTGGAGAAGTTGAATTAGTGAGGTAGTACTAGTTATTGGAATGAAGCAAAAATATAATCAATACATTATTTGCTATATAACCATCTTGTTACAAAGACAATCAAATATAAGCGATTATGTTTTTGAAGTCAAATTACAACATTCTAAAGATGAAATTGATTGACCGAATTGTAAAAGTGGGTAGTTTACTAATTCTTAAAAAGTATGTCCATTAGATTTAAACACATAGTCTAGAGCTTATAAGTTAATTTAATTGACGTCTAGTCTTACTTCCAATATACGGCTGGTCAAAAATAAAACATAGTACTTGAAGATTAGTAGTTTACATGCTTAAAACCTATGATTTCATCAAGTTTCAGAGGTGTTTTCACTTTATTCTATGCCCGTTATCAATTCAAAAAAAGTATTAAACTTTCTTTTATGATTTCCAATTTTCCCAAAAATCACGATTCCATAAAAAACAAAATCGAGAAAAATGGTCATTTTTATCATATAACTTCAATGCCATTGCAAAGTGAAGATAAAATAAAATTTCTTCGCTCTCAATTGATGCTAACCACACTTCAAAATCTGGATGGACACTATACCCTATTTCTCTTATTCTAGATTTTATATAGTTGATGTTTACTTCCTTTGATAAATTTCTTACCTCATTTCTATAATTTTGGTGCGAATTATCTTTTGTTACCCTTACAACACGACTTTTAAATGCTTCAACTGCCTGTTCTGCTTCTGTGAATAAAGGATTGGCATCCAATGCTTTTTGGACAAAATAACGTTCATGTGGAGCAAAACTAAGTACAAATTCATTTGAAGTGTTATTTTTATCTACCTTGCTATTATGATAATCTATCTCTACTTTTTCCTCAAATCGTTGCTCTAGTAGCTCGTTTTCTTCTTTTATCTTTTCATATCTCCCTACATTTTCTGTTTTCCATTCATCAATTATTACCCTGTATTGGTGTCCATTTTTAGGATCATGAAACATAAAAGCTTCAAAAAGTTCTTGCTCATCTACATAGATAGGGGCAATATCAACTCGATACCCCATTATTGTCTTTATGCTTTCAAATATGCCTTCCTCCTTTCCCTCTAATGAAGCTTTATTAGTATAAAAATGATTCAATTCTTCTCTCTGAACAGGTGTCCAAAGAATATAATTATTGAGCAGTTTTTTTAGGATGTAAGTCAAGTTATAATTTTCTGCTTCTTTGATATGGTATTCATTCGTTTGATCTCTCAACAGCCACTTTTTACTTTTACTTATCAATTCCAAAGTAGCCTCTAAATCTTGTGTAACATTAATCCAAGGGTCTAATACGTCCGAAAACCCATAAGTGCCAAAGCCTGTGTCTGCCAATATTTTTGAATAGAAGGATAAAGTAGGTTCATATCCAATATGTTGAATAGCAAATTGCATGTTTGATTTATGCTTTTTTCTATACAAATGTGCAAACCTGCAAATTAAGGCTTCTTTGTTATCATATTCATTTTTTAGTACTTGAAGAAGTCGTTTCCTATCAAAATAAATGGGCTTTTTAAACGGTTTTTTAAAGTGATGTTCTAACCAGTCTATGACTGCTTCTACTTCTTCATAATCTTCCTCTTCCCCCCATAAAACAGTTAAGAATGCGGCATTAGGAAACATATTTTCAAGTAAAATACCAATGGCAATAATAACCGATTGATAATGAGCCCCCTCTGTATCAAGGTAATGAACAGTATGAGAAAAAATACCATTAGCAGATGGAATATCTCCATCGTTCTTATAAGGAATGTGCTTAAACCAATAAACCGATTTATTGGGGTCAATTTCTGTCCCTGTTGATGCAAGTTCTACATGTTTCTCCCAATCTTTATAAAACTCAAGTGTACAATTCCCTGTGTAACTCATCCAGTCACCCCAGAAGGAGATATGTTCTAATGGTGTATCCTTTTCGACAATTAGATCAAAATGCTTTTTATCCAATTTCTTTTCATAGCCATAATAAGATTCTAGTCTAATAAGCTTGGTTGGAAAGGCTGTAACAATAGATTTAATTTCTTGATACGCTCTTTCCCAATCAGTTTGTTTGATGTTTGATGACTTTAAAAACAGTTGAACCATTTCTTAATTTATAACTATTTTTGTTCACCTACTTGCAAATAATAAATTATTTTCAATACAGGACATATCAATCCTAATAGTGCTTAACGCCTTGTATATATAGGCTCTTCACCAAATTTTGACAAAAGACTATTCAAAAGAGTTACAGAATAATACCTTTTATTTTCGAGTAACTTTTCGAATAAAGGTTTAAGCTCTTTTATAATCCCTCTCTCTTTCGCAACTGCCAAAATCCCAATTGTACCAATACATATCACCCCTAAAGTTTCGGCAATACTTCTTGCTTTCTTATCATCAATTAACAAATAATCCGCAGATAATTCTTTGTAAAGTAGTATAGCTTCTGATTCCCCAAAATCCATCACAAAAAAAAGTTCATTTGAACTTTCTATTATCTCTACTTTATCATAAAAGTATTGCTTGATTTCATTTACACAAGGCTTCGAATCATCTCTCGTAATTTCTTCCCAAACGGCACTAGGTATCCTTACTTTAGTAAATAAACTCTCAAATAAATACCATTGGTCAATAATAGCTAATGAAATTATTGGACCTGCATCTGCAATCACTAAACCCTTAGCCATGAACTATTTATTCAATTTATTCAAGTCTGAAATAACATCATCATACGAAAGGTTTGAAATCGGAACTTCGTTTTCTGAAAGTAATTTTTCAAACTCATACCTTGTTATACCTGCTATTTGAGACGCTTTACCAATCGTTACTTTTTGGAGTTTGTAAAGACGAATAGCTAGGGACATTTTAATATTTTGTTCTAACTCTTTTTCTGAGGCATTAAGCGTAAGTAAAATGTCTGATGGAAAATCTATGGTTATTTTTTGTGTGCGCATATCCTAGTTTAACATGATTATTTCATTATAAGTTCAAGTGATTAAGTCCTTACAGAGAGCCTAAAAGATGGTAATATAAAAAAGATTTTTTATGCCATAACTAGGTATCCATTTTTATTTTAACACATTTTTAATTCTGTAC
>WTJX01000344.1 GCA_011524675.1 Cytophagales bacterium | reverse complement strand
AAAATTTTGAAAGCCTTGACTAAGCACAAAACCTTAGTTATGCAAAGCCTTCTAGAATTACACAGGCAATTCGTAGCCTGCTCTTCTAGGTCGAGACATCCACCTTTTTGCCTCTTCGTCTCCTAAGATTTGTTCTATTTTTGGATCCCAACGAACAGGTCTTTGTAAACGCTCTGCTATGCCTAATAATTGACAGACGCTTGCTGTTCTATGTCCTACTGCTGCTGGACATATGGTTTGCTTACGTGAATACATAGAGTCTATCCAGTTTTGTCCATGATCTCTTGATACATAGAGGTTTTCATCTGATAGCTTGAAAGATATATTTCTAAGCCTTGAATTGGAGGTTTTCAATATTCCTGCTCTACTTACTTCTACAGTACCTTCTGTTCCTACAAAAGTTATCATTTCTCTAGATTTTGGATGATCTCTTATGACCTTGACTCCTGTATCATATGTGTAATAAGAATACTTTTCTCCATTGTAGCCTTTAGGAACAAAATGTGTAGGCCCTGAGTCATCCATACCCAATGCCCACTGAATGATATCAAAATGATGCGCTCCCCAGTCTCCATTTTTACGAGATCCGTACTCCCAGAAGCATCTCCAACCTCCATTCCATATCCCTCTTACTCTATCTTTGAAGTAAGGCTCATAAGGTGCTTGACCAAGCCATTTATCGTAATTAAACCCTTCTGGTATTTTTTCTATTTCCCCCAGCTTTGGTTGAGGAAACGAACCTAATTTTACATATATTTCTTTTACCTCTCCTATATACCCATTTCTGACAAGCGTTGCTGCTCTGTGGAAGGTACTGTCTGAACGTTGCTGTGACCCTACTTGTACTATTCTTCCATACCTTTTCTCTGCCTCAGCTATAGCCTTTCCTTCTTCTATGGTAAGAGATACGGGTTTTTCTACATAGACATCTTTCCCTTGGCTCATGGCTGCTATGGCGATGGATACATGCCAATGGTCTGGTGTAGCTATTAGTACAGCATCTACCGAAGGATCATTGATTACTTCTTCATAATGCTCTACTTTTTTGACATCTCCTTGATCTTGTTGTTTAAAGACTTTATGCGTTTTCTCTAGCCTTGCTCTATCGACATCACAAATATAAAGAGACTGTATGGCTGGGTTTGACACATAAAAACCTATATGTCTCTGCGCTTTGTTACCTACACCTATATACCCAAGGGTGATTTTATTGTTTGGTGATATCGCTCCATTTAAGCCCAAGACACCAGATTTCATGATGGTAGGAATAGCCATTGATCCCAAGGCAAACATGGAACTCTTTTGTAGGAAAGCTCTTCTTGATGTTGTTGTTTTATTTTCAGACATAGGTTAGAATGTTTAAATGTAAATTAAAAAAAATAAGATAAGGGTTAACCGAAAGCCTTCTTCAATTATAGCTCTCTGATCCAAATATTGCGGTAACTCACATAATTATTATGTTCTTGTAACATCAAAGGCATTTTATCGTGTGGTGCAGGATATTTTGCTTTTGATGAAAAAGAAGTTCTTCCCGTTAGTTCAAAATGATTTTGAACTAGTACTCCATTGATAAAGGCTGTCATACTAGCTTTTTTTACTACCTTATTGTCTTGCCAAACTGGTGCAGTATATACTATATCATAGGTTTGCCATTCGCCCATGGGTTTAGCTGGGTTTGCCATTGGACTACTTTGTTTGTAAATAGCTCCTAATTGTCCTGTCGCATGTGTTTCATTTTCATAACTATTCAAGACTTGAATTTCATAAAAGGTTTGCAGAAAAACGCCACTATTGCCATTTTTCTTTCCTTCGCCTTCATGGTCTATGGGTGTTCTAAACTCTAGATGTAGCTGACAGTTACCAAATTTTTGCTTAGTATAGACATTTTGGTCTTTACGCGCCCCTTCCTCTCTTGGTTTTACAGTCATGATTCCATCTTTATACGTCCATGAGATAGGTTTACCTTTGTAATCCACAAATTCATTCACTTTATCACTTAACAAAATAATCGCATCCGAAGGTATTCCCTTTTCGTTTACAGTAACAATCTTTGGAACTGGTTCCCATACTTCTGTATCGTGTGGAGAGGGTTTATTTTGAGCAAAAAACCCCATTGAACTGCATAGAAAAAAAAGCGCTATTATGTTTTTTATCATGTATTAAAGTTTTATATGTTAGT
>WTJX01000651.1 GCA_011524675.1 Cytophagales bacterium | reverse complement strand
AATATGGAGATTTTCTAATGGAAACAGATTGGGTAGTGGGGCAAGTGTTACAAGCGTTAAAAGAAAATAAAATAGACCAAAATACCATTGTTTTGTTTTCGGCGGATAATGGAGCGTCAAAAGCTTGTCAGTTTGATAAGTTAGTAAAGTACGACCATGTCCCAAGCGGAAACCTCAGAGGGAGTAAGTCTGATATTTTTGAAGGAGGACATAGAGTGCCTTTTATAGTGAAGTGGCCTGCTTTGATCAAAAAAAATACGATAACCAGTCGATTGACTTGTATGACTGATTTTGTAGCCACTTGTGCAGATATTACAGGTGTTAAACTAAAAGATAACGAAGCTGTAGATGGTATCTCCTTCTTACCTACTCTAATAAATCCTACGGACAATCAAAGAACTGCTATAGTACACCATTCGATTAATGGCTCTTTTGCCATCAGAAAAGGCAAATGGAAACTATCATTGTGTCCAGACTCTGGAGGATGGAGTGACCCTAAACCATTGACTACACCTTCTGATGCTCCACAAGTCCAATTGTTCAATTTAGAAGATGATTTAGGAGAAACTAAGAATTTACAAGCTACATTTCCTCAAAAGGTAAAAGAGTTAAAGCAACTGCTTGTCTCGTATGTCGAAAACGGAAGAAGCAATCAAGGACCTTCTCAAAAGAATGATAGGGAAATTGACTTCGTTCCTATCAATAGAGGAAAAAGACTAGTGGAGAAAACTCAATAAATAGACATATTTGGTTGCTTTTTGACTAGTTGTACTAAGGAATGTTTTCTGTTATTTTTTAGAGTAAACGATTTTATGCGCTACCCCAGATCCTTTAATTCCTTCTACTTCAACTATAATGTCAAAACTACTTGGTAGCACGCCTCCAAATTGATTGTTGATTTCTTTTGAAAATTCATGGTTCAATAACACCTTTAGCAGGTACCTAGCTGCTAAAGGAGAACCATAGAGGATGATAGTACTTGTGTTTTCGTTTTCTAAAATCTCACGATGAATTAAAAAGTATGTTTTAGAAAACTCATCTTCTCTGTTTGAACTATTTGGATAGCTTTTGATGTCAGCACCTTTTTTTACCAAAAAATGAACATCAAAATAACTAATACTTGTATTGAACTTAATATCTAAGTTCTTGACCGCTTTTTTCAACTGTGGTTTGTCCAGACATCTTGGACTTCCTATTAAGACAAAATTTTCAGGTATAAAATTAAAGTTGTTCTTTAAGTAAACAGTAGCCTTTAAATCATTAGAGTGAAATAACTCATTGATGCTGTAAGCTGTTTCAATACCATAATAATCCATATAGTATAAAGGTATTCCTTTGATCTTTAGTTTTGGATACTTTCGAGATAGTTGATGGCTGTTCTTCTTATGTCCATCTGTGTAGTCCACATTAGGTTCAAAAACAAATATGTCTTTATCTCTAGTCATATCATATTGAGAATACATCTTTGTCGATTCAATAATGATACTCGTAGTTTTGGTTTGTTTGTTATAAGCCTCAAAAAGCTCAGGCATGGATGCTGGTTTGTTAGTCTTGCTATATAGTAAGACACAAATGAGAGCTACGATGATAGGTAGCGAGATAAAAAAAGAGACTTTATAAAGATTTTGTTTTTCAATAAAACGCCTTTTCTTTACTTGTTTTTCTATTACTTCTATTCCGTACTTACCTTTGGGTACTTTGAGTTGAATTTTTTGATCTTTTCCTTCTGTGTCATAGTACTCGGCTAGTTTTTTTCTTAAGTTATGAATTTGTGCCCGAATATAGGCATCCTTATTATCTTCAATATGATTGTCTTTTCCCAGTATGTCAATAGCGATTATCCTTGATTTTATATGAATACCTTTTTCTTCTGCTTCTATGATATAGTGAAGAATGTCTAAAAGTAATTTTTTGTTTTTGAACGTTTTTGATTCTTTCACAAGCTTAAACGCTTCATATTTCTTATTAAGAGAATCCATATTTGTCTCTGTATTCATTGTTAGGTATCGTAGGGTTAAAGTATCATTATGACTACTTACCAAGCACAGCACAAAAAAGTATGTTTTAATTTCTTCATTTGCTTGAATAAAAAACAAGAGTAAAAATAGTAGTGTACTTCCCTTACATGATATTGAAAAGACTAAAAGTAAGTAAACGTTAGGAAATCAACAAGGACACAAGCTTAGTAACTTGAAAATAGTCTCTAACCCAAGAGGTAGTACAGGAGCTAAAGCTTGACTTATGTTCTAACTGTCGTCAAACTATCAAACTAGAAGCTCTAGTTTTGCGTAGTAAGCGTCAAGTCATAGATATTGTTTTAAGTCAATCCATTACTATCGAGTATAAACACTATGAAATGACTTGTAGCTGTTTTTTCAGTAGATGTAAAGGCTAATGTTCTGTATGGGGAAAATATAGAAGCTTTTGTAGGTTACTTATCAGTAGATAATATGCTTCAACTTCTATAGAGTTACAAAACTTGTTTATGAGGGCGATAGAAGAAAAAAAGAAACATCAAGTGTTTACTGTAGATGACAAAGAAAGTCAAGAATTAGAACAAGCACTTGATAAGTTATTAAAAGAAGACTTCGCAAAACCATCTTTTGTACTTATTCAGTGTTATACAAAATTTTAGTTATGCAAAGCCTTCTAGTAAATGAGAGCAGATCAAAAAATGACTATATTAATTATTGGATGCCTACGTATATTTTAATGGTTACCATCTAAATTTACTTTTTTTGTGCCTTTTAAAGCCTGTGATGCATCCGTTTGTATCACATTAGGGTGGTGTTGTTGGCTTTTGGTTATAATCTCAAAAGCCCAAGCGTACTGAAGCTTATCTACATCACTAGGTGCAGTTATCTTTAGGCCTTCGGTAGTCATTTCCCATTTTACTTTTGCTTTGCTACCCAATAAACTTACAGCTAGCACTTCCTCTTTGTCCCATCCTTTAGTACCTTCTATGGTAAAATTTGTAGGCTTTTCTAAGGCTATGGCATAGAGATTTTTTCCATGAGTAGTAAATGCCAAATGTCCTGCTTCTTGCTCGTTTTCTTTCCAATAACGAGAGTCATAAATAGCTTTACCATTGGTTTTTAACCAATCTCCCATGATATTTAATAATTCTACTTGTATTTCTGGTATAGTTCCATCTGGTTTTGGACCTATATTTATTAGAAAGTTTCCATTACGAGAAATTACTTCTACCAATTCATGAATGACAATTTCTGGGGTTTTATACCTATCCCCCTCAAGATAGCCAAAAGAAGTTCCAAAGGTAGTACAGCTCTGCCATTTGGGACCGATCACTTTTAATTTAAGATTATCTTTTTCTAAGCAACCTATGCCGTCTGGCCAATTTCTATTCGCTCCTTTGTTATTCATATACACCTCTTGCCCTCTGTCTATACCATTGTTCATAAAATCAGTAATCATTTGACGGCATTGGTCATAAAAATATTCAATTTCAGGTCTCATGATACCGTTAGCAACTTTATTACCATCTCTCGTAAAAATGGGAATGTCATCCGTCCATAAAAAATCTGGGTGATACTTATCTTGAATTTCTTTCCAGCGTGCCACGTATTCATCTACGGAAGCTTTGCTAAAACCAAAAGGGCCATAAAGAGAAGCCGCTTTAGGCATATTCTTTATTTCTGTTATAATATCTGGTCTTGGCTGTGCGTCTATACGAAACTTTTCGGTGGTAAAGAAACTTGTATGGCGTTCTCTATGATAGGAAGGGGCGTATTTAAGTCCTTGTTTGCGCACTGCTTTACCTAAGTCTCCTACCAAATCGCGCTTTGGTCCCATATCTACAGCGTTCCAAGGGGTAATGTCTGAGTCCCAGTTTGCCCATCCGTCATGATGCTCAGCCGTAAATACTACATATTTGGCACCTACCTTGGCAAAAAGCTTTGCCCATTTGTCTGGCTTCCAGTTCTCTGCTTTAAATTCTGGAATAATGTCCTTATAGCCAAACTCTGGTGGCTTTGCTCCCCAGCGTTTTTCTACATATCCATAATAGTAGTCAGAGTTTTCATACATGAGTTTAGGCACATGTTCTGCATAACCTCTATTATTTTTGCGATGTCCTATCACGCTGTATGGTCCCCAATGAATAAATATTCCGATTTTGCCATTATCAAACCAAGAAGGTACAGGCATTTGTTGCAATGATTCCCAGCTACCATCGTACTTTTGCCTCTTCTGTGCAAAAGATATTGATAGGCTTAATAGTAAAATGAGTGTTGTTATTTTTATCTTTTTCATGTGTTTAAAAGTATTTAGTAGTTAGTATCTAGTCGCTAAGTAGGCGGACAAAAATAACCGTTTTTTATCATAAGTATTTTTGGACGATTACTTAGACAGGAGTACTAACATATTGGTAAATTATACATTTTTTAATCATGCTCCTCATGCATGCTATCTCTTTGCTAAAAACGGACTATATCCTATTTTTTAGCACTTCCCTCTGTCTGTTGGCATTAGCACTACCTTCGACATATTTTTTAATGCTTGTCATTATAACTAGTCTTTACCAAAGGAGGTAATGGTTCGCCCTTCATAAAGCTTTCAAAGGTGTTAGTTATATCTACAGGGTCATTCATTTCTTTTTGCAATACTTGATATTCTGCAAATAGTTTTTTCATTAAAGCACCATACTTTTTCTTATCTGCTGCCAAGTCCACTAATTCTTTAGGGTCATTTTTCATGTCATAGAGACGTACCATATTGGCTGTTGGATAAATAATGAGTTTGTACTCTTTGGTTCTATACATTCTCTGAGTGCCAAAGTAAGCACCATATACAGTAGGGTAAGCACTCTTTTTTGTTTTGCCCAGTGCCAATGGAAGTAAGCTATGAAAATCTACCTGCTCAGGTTTTTTTACTTCTGCTATTTCTAGCGAAGTAGCCATAATGTCTTGTAAGTAAACAAATTCATCAATTTTCTTACCTTTGGGGATGTTTGGTCCAGTAACAAGTAGCGGAACGCGCACACTGCTCTCATACATGTTTTGCTTACCTACAAAGCCATGGTCTCCGATCGCCAAACCATGATCTGAGGTAAAGAAAATATAAGTATTTTCTGCCATGCCCGATGCTTCCAAAGCATCTAACATACGTCCTATATTTTCGTCCATATGCGTAATGATGGCAAAGTACTCTTGTCTATTTACTTTGATAGAGTGTTCTGTTCTAGGAAAAGGAGCTAACTTTTCGTCTCTCAGTCCTCTCCCTGCACCAGCGTACTCATTATAAGGATACTCAGGTAAAAAGCTTTCAGGCACTTCAATACCTTCAACAGGGTACATATCTACATATTTCTTAGGAGATTGTCTAGGGTCGTGCGGTGCATTGAATCCTATATACATAAAAAATGGTTTTTCACTTCCCTTAGCTTGATTTATAAAGCTAATGCCATCGTCTGCTGTAATTTCTGTCCAGTGCTTACCACCTTTCCAAAAACCACCTAGTTCCTTGTTATATGGAGACCAAGTGTCTTCTTCATTAAGGTCAAAGGTACGTTCGTACCTCATTTTTGCTTGTCCAGGCATCCCTCCTCTTACATTTTGTGTTTGGTCAAAAACGGTTGCAGCATTTGCTTCACCTACATGCCACTTCCCAGACATATACGTTTCATAGCCTGCATCATGCATGTACTGAGACCAGTATTTTTCAGGCTTTGTGAAAGGAATAGTATAAACTGACTCTGCTTTAGGGCAATTTTTACCTTTTGCGTTTCCTTTTTTAGAAAAAGTAGCAGCTTTCCACAAAAACCCTCCTGTGTTCATCATCGTTCTACTCGCCACACATACAGCAGCAGCAAACGATCCTTGGTTATAAGCATGAGTGAAGTGTGTTCCGTTTTTTAGTAAACGATCTAAATTAGGTGTCTTTACAGGACAACCTTCTAAAGCACCTAAGCTATGAAACATTTGGTCATCTGAATATATAAAAAGTATATTAGGTTTCTTAGCAGATAAGTTTCCTATAAGAGGTATGCAAAACAGCGCAATAAGCGTGATTTTTAAGAATGATTTATTCATATGTTTGATGGTTTAATTAATAGTATATAAACCAGTGCTATACACTGGTTATAAAAAATTAAGTGTATTTTAAATCTAAAAATTTTATAATTTTATGTGTGATTTTTCTATATCATAGAAGAATTATTGTATTTTTTATTATAAGAATTTTTGGACGACTACTTACTTAGACAAATTATTTAATAATTATTTTCTTCATACTCATAGATTGGCTGTCTCGTAATAAATACATGCCAGAGGCTAAATGATGAACGGGTATTTGAGCAGAACCTTCTATGCTTATTACTTGCATTAGTTCTCCTTCTATGGTGAATAGTTCCAATGCTGCATTTTTACCTAATAGGTCTATGGACAAAATTCCGTTGTCTATAGGGTTGTTGATATGAGCGTTAGATGCCGACAACAGATCAGTGTTTGCACTAGTGATGACATTAGTTGTAATAGATCTAATATATACTTTATCAAAGTCTAATGTACCGCTTGTTACGACAAGTTTTATGGTGTCTGTAGTACCTTCTATAAATCTATAAGTATCGTAGCTACTTTCATTTTTACCCGTATGAGTATTGCTCGTTTTTTGAAGAAATGGTATAAGAAGCATTAAGCGTATTCTTCCAAGCTGCAAATGCTAAATTTAGCATTAAGATATCTTTACCATCAGAACCACCGTCTCCTTCGTTCAAATAAATATCTCCAAGACTATAGTGAAAATATAAAGTATCACCAGTTACTAAAGTAGTTAGGTTGGTATAATCATCGGCTACACTGGCAGAATAGGTTACATTTAAATCATTATTTTGTATGATATCATCTGTAACAGCTTGTCCTACATAGGTAGTCAAATCTAGCTGTGCATATGTATTATTGATAAAAGCAATAGTAAGTATAAGAGTATAAAATAATTGTTTCATAGCGTATAATTTTTAATTGATTATAAAGCAAATGTAGGTACGGAAGGCAGTTTGCTATGCTATGAAATCGTATCTATGAAGATATGATATGCTATCAAAATCAGTGATTCAAGCGTTTTGAGGGGGGGAAGTGTTAAATGATGAGTTTTGAGTTATGGATTATGAGTGATGTTTTTTAGTGTTTAGTGATTAGAGATTAGTGCTTAATAAAAATGAAGGTGGGAAGTGTTTAATGATTAGTTT
>WTJX01000322.1:1502-2183 GCA_011524675.1 Cytophagales bacterium | reverse complement strand
TTTGTAATTTAGCGGAGCGATTCCGCTAAATGGCGTCTTGGCCGAGTGGCTAGGCAGAGGTCTGCAAAACCTCGTACGGCGGTTCGAATCCGCCAGACGCCTCTAGATTAAAAAGCCCTGTACATTCATTTGTATAGGGCTTTTTTATTTCTCAGACTCTACTTTAAAAAGTTACCCCACCTTTACCCAACATGCCTTAAGCCCTTCTGCTCAACTAACACTTTATCCTAACCCTACCTCAGACCTTTTTTCAATTGACTTGTCCTACTTACAAGGACAGCAAAAGGTGGAAATAGAACTATTAGACAAAAGTGGTAGAAGGCTTTACTATGAGTTGCTTAGCAATGTGTTTGAAGAAAATAAAACGCTCTATTTTTCTTCCATGGGAATAAGTCAAAAGGGAATTTATCTGCTGAAAATAACATCAAACAATATTGTCAGACATCAAAAAGTGATATTAAACTAATTGAAAACGGTAAGCATTCGATAAAATACGTGTTAGATGCTTTTATGAAATCATAAATATGACATTTTTCGGTGTCATCACATGACTAAAAGCTAACAACTCATGAGAATTAAGACATAGTTTGCCGAAAGCTTACCTTCAAAAGGGTTATTTCTGTGGCAAAGGTCTATCATCAGTCCTAAAAGGGTAAGCAGGAAGCGCAGCACCATTGATTA
>WTJX01000322.1:0-1492 GCA_011524675.1 Cytophagales bacterium | reverse complement strand
AGTTTACCGTAGGCTTAGCTGCAAAAGCATAGCGACATGCCTTGGGTTTTATGACCTTCTTACTATTTAAAATTACTGTAGTGCCATCTATTTTGGCATCTGCCATATACCATTGTTCATTTTCTCCCGAAAGCCAAAAACCTTTAGGACTACTACCATCCTTGGTTTTTAACCCTTTGGCATGATCAAAATGAATGATTAATTTATCATCTTTTATGGTATGCTTCTGATAGCAAGGACCTTGAGCTTCTATGTCTTGGGCATAAATATGTTTTCGTGCTAATAAGGAAAGACGCTGTCCAATAGGTTCTTTGTCACTAGGGTGTAAGTTATTAACACTCCCCAAGTCAATAGAGTTTGAAATAAATGTATTGGGTTCTGTCAATAGGTTTTCTTGTGCCTCCCTGAATGATGCCCAGCAAAACACATTGGGGTACTCTACATTTTTCATTCCCCTACCAAAGCCTGGCAGCATTACTGCCATAAAACAAAAATCTCTATTCCAATTTTCTCTTAATTTTTTCACCCATATAGGTAAGCTCTTTTTATAACGCTCATGCTCTAAAGAGGTTTTGCTATTTCCTTCCCCTTGATACCATACCATCCCCCTAAACGCAAACGGTATGAGAGGATGTATCATAGCATTATATAATATGTTTGGATTTGAACGAAGGTAGACCTCTTGCTTTCGCTCAAGTCCTTTACCTCTATTGGGGTATTTTTCTGTTTTCTTGATATAAGCTTCTATCTTTTTTTTATCGTTAATTTGAAACGCCTCCATTTTTTCTTTAAAGTGAGGGAGTTCTTTAGTCAGTTCCTTAGGCATCCAGCTTTCTATTTGAGTTCCACCCCAGTTAGTGGCAATAATGCCTACAGGTACATTGATTTCTTTTTGCAAATGATAACTAAAACTAAAAGCCACAGCACTCTCTGAAGGTAGGGTAGACCATTTCGCTACGGCATTATCCATAGGAGTCAAAGAAGCGGTTTCTATTATTTTGAGTGTTCGTAAAGAGCTTTTGTTCTTTACCTTTTCATAAAGAGGAGTAAGTTCTTCTACTAAGTTTCTAGGAAATGCCATATTTGATTGACCTGAACATATCCACACTTCTCCTACTACCACATCAGAGAAGCTAACATCAGTATCACCGCTTATTTTAAGTGTTTTCCCTTTGAAGCTAGCCTTCAAGGGCTTTAAGGTTACCATCCATTTGCCATCAGAATTCGTAATGGTAGTTTTCTTTTGTCCATCAAAAGAAACGGTGATTTTTTCACCTTTTTTTGCTGTCCCCCAAATGGGGACGGGCATTTCTTGTTGTAAGACCATATGGTCATTAAACATTGTAGACGGACTAGGGGCAGCATAAAACAATGTATGGAGGGATAGAAAGCTTAAAAATGAGAGTAGTCTATAGTGATGTGTTTTCATGTGTTTAAAAATGTGTTCAAGTGTTTATGTGTTCATGTATTCAAGTTGATAACTATCTGTTAT